>JAYUCQ010000283.1:0-1718 GCA_043740265.1 Hyphomicrobium sp. | reverse complement strand
GGCATCAAGCAAGTATTTTCGCGCTTTTTAAAGTTTGGTAGCGGCAAGACCGACGCGGTGATGATTGACAACGCCGAGTGGCTGGCACCGCTCAACTACATCGATTTCTTGCGCGATGTCGGCCGCCATTTTTCAGTCAATCGCATGTTGGCGATGGACAGCGCCAAAATGCGGCTGGAGCGTGAGCAGGAACTCTCGTTCATCGAATTCAACTATATGCTGCTGCAGGCCTATGATTTTGTCGAGCTGGCGCGCCGCTATGGCTGCAACTTGCAGATGGGCGGTTCGGATCAGTGGGGCAATATCGTTACCGGCACCGATCTTGCCCGGCGCATGGGCTTGAAAGATCAGCTCTACGCATTGACGTGCCCGCTGCTGACAACGGCGTCCGGCGCAAAAATGGGTAAAACGGCGACGGGCGCCATATGGCTCAACGAGGCGCAGTTGCCGGTTTATGATTACTGGCAATTCTGGCGCAACACGGAAGACGCCGACGTCGAGCGGTTTCTCAAACTGTTCACGCGGTTGCCGATGGCGGAGATAGCCAAACTCGCGGCCTTGCAGGGTTCTGAGATCAATGACGCCAAGAAGGTTCTAGCGACGGAAGCGACGGCGCTCATGCACGGCCGGGACAAAGCCGAAGCGGCAGCCGAAACCGCCCGCAAGACGTTTGAACAAGGAACACTTGCCGAAGGTTTGCCAATTTACTCAACTGCTATCGGCGAAGGAATTGGCGTCCTTAAGTTGTTTGTGGATGCCGGATTGGCAACGTCAAATTCAGAGATGCGCAAGGCAATTGCCAACAGCGCCGTTTCAATCAACGATCAAAAGATCGTCGATCCGGCATTTGTAGTTTCCAGCGGAGAAATTCGGGACGGCTATATCAAGCTCTCATTCGGCAAAAAGAAACATGTGCTTGTGAAGCCTGACTGAGACCCCAGTCTATTGCTGCGCCAATCTGCATTGCCGTGTTTCATCGCAAACCGTCATGGCCGCGAAGGCGGCCACCCACGGCAAGCGTCAGAAATTCCGTTGACGTGGGCAGACTTAAGTGTCGCAACGATTGAAGCCTGAATTCGAGATTAGTTGCGTTGAAACCTGTCGCGGGTGGCCGTCTTCGCGGCCATGACGTTCGATAAACATAAAAAAATCTTGTGGGATGCGTGGCGGTCGCGAGCCTTCAGGCTGGGGCGCTAATCTGCTTTCTTCGACGGCGGTCCACTGGTCGTCGATGCCCAGCCATCGACAGCAGGATTGGACGACCCAGCCGGTTTGGGCGCGCGCTTTGGTTCTCCGCCACCCGGCGTGCTTGAGGCTCTGACGCGCTCTTGCACCGGCTTCGAGGGTGCTTTGTCTTCGCGCACAAGCACCTTCGGGTCCTGGCTGGTCATCTGGAACATTTCGCGGAAAATTCCGGGCGCCACCAGCGACAACGGATTGACGATGACCTGCGGCTCGGACATGGCGCCTTGGACAGCAAACGTTATGCCAAAGATGCCTTCGCCGTGGGCCCCCGAGATGAGTTGCCCCAGCAGCGGAATGCCGCCGAGCGCACCGTTGAGCCCCTGCAAGGGAACATAGGTGCCGCCAAGGTTGATGCGGCGAGTCTTGAAGTCGACTTTGCCGCGCAAGTTGGCACCGACAACCGGGCCTTTCAAATACGTCTCTTCGAGAACGAATTGACCGTATCCAATTGAAAATGGCGCGCGCATGCGCTC
>JAYUCQ010000282.1:0-1718 GCA_043740265.1 Hyphomicrobium sp. | reverse complement strand
GACATCTGATCGGCGTCAGGCGTGTCTTCGCTCTGGCTTTCGGGAGGCGGCTGGTCATTTTGCCCGGCTGTGTTGTCATCCTCAATCGTCTGATCCGGGCTTGACTGTTGTGGCTGTTGCTCGTTATCCGGCGCTTGAGGAAGCCGCTCTGCTTTGGGCCCAAGAACGAGACGGATGGCAACGTCAACATCCTCGCCGTCAACAGACATACGGCCGTTGAGTGCTGCAGCGGCCCGGGCGGCAGCCACAGCATGCAGTGGGGCGCGCATCGAGCCGATGCCAAACGCAACACATACTGCGCACAACGCCTCGATATGTTCGTCATTGATTTCAACTGCGGCCACGCGGTTGCGGGCCTCAGCCACAGCTGCGGCCAAACTGGGCTCGACCTGCGCGTCGCGAAGCCTCATCGCGTCCAAATGCACATGGAATCCGAGCCGGTCCGTGAGCGCGCTGGCAGCCGCCTCGTCGTCTGCAATGCCTTCATCGAATGCCACCACGCCAAAGCGGGCTGGCGAAATCATGCGGAACCCGTCACGCTCAAGCGCAACACCACCACGATCCAGGGCGGCCGCAATATGCGCGATGGTTTGCCGTTCAGCGCGTTCAACCGATGGAAGAACAACAATTCCGCCGTCTGCCTCGGCCAGCAACCCACGATCAGCGATGGGCCGGCCAGCGCGCAAGGTAGCAGTGAGATCGAGCCCTCCGATCAACCGGCCTGCTTCAGTGTTACCGGGTACACGGCGGCTTTTTACATCAGCACCCAAAAAACCGCTCAGCGTGGAAAACCAAAGGTCGCGCACCGGGCCGCTGCGCGACTTGACGACAATGCCAGCCATTGCCAACGGATCGACGGCAAATAGGGCCGCCGCCAGAACAGAATCATCCCACGCACCATGTTCGCCAGGCTGCAATGCCATCACACCACGTGCCGCTCTCCAGAGGTGCCAAAGAGTTCGGCCAGCGCCCGCTCGACACGCACGCTTGATCCGGCCTCATCGAGCGGATTGCGGCGTAGCCGGTGCGCCAAAACCATAGGCGCGATGCGGCGCAGATGCGCGTCGCTGACGTGGTCTTCGTTTTCTAGTGCCGCCAAAGCCCGCGCGGCGCGAGCAAGAGTGAGTTCGCCGCGCAGACCATCAGTACCGACTTCAATGCACAATTCCGCTGCCCGCTCGAGGCTGCGATCAGAAATCTCGACCGATTTGATGCGGTCCTTGGCTTGCAAAATTTGTTCGCGAACGCGGGCTTCGCTGTCCTGCCACGTGGCGTTGAAGGCCACAGCATCACGTTCAAATGAATCGCGGCGGCGTACAACTTCGATCCGGCTTTTGACATCGTCTGGCGTCTTGACATCAACCGCCAGACCAAACCGGTCAAGCAACTGCGGGCGCAATTCGCCCTCTTCAGGATTGCCGCTGCCGACGAGCACGAACCGCGCCGGGTGACGCACGCTCAAGCCATCGCGCTCGACGACATTTTCGCCGGAGGCCGCTACATCGAGCAAAAGATCGACGATGTGATCCTCAAGAAGATTGACTTCATCGATATAGAGGAAGCCGCGATGGGCACGCGCCAGCAACCCTGGATCGAAGGCTTTTTCTCCGTGCGTCAGGGCCCGCTCTAAATTCAGCGCGCCAACGACCCGGTCTTCGGTTGCACCCAACGGCAAATCGACAACGGGCACGGCGACGTCAATCGTTTTTTTTGCATCG
>JAYUCQ010000281.1:0-1719 GCA_043740265.1 Hyphomicrobium sp. | reverse complement strand
GAGACTTATGTGGGCGACGTCATGTTAAAGCGGGGCCAGTTGCAAAAGACAGCTATGGCTTTAACCATTGTTGCGATCTCGCTGGTTCTTTCAATAACGAACTCGGCTGCGCAAACGCCGGACGCCATAAAGCCCATCGCCAAACCGCTGGCAAAAGCTCAGGCCGCTGCGACCGCCGTTGCAAGCCCCGGCGAAGCCGGATTGAAGGGCCGTGTCGAGAGCCTCGAAGAGCAATTGGTCGACATGCAGGTCGTCGTTGGCACGCTTGAGAGTTTGTCCAAATCCGGCGGCGGATCGGCAGCAGCGCCGTTCCGGGCGTCGTCGTCTGGCGGGGCGGATGCCAGCCGCGTCGATGCCCTTGAGGGTCAGGTGCGGTCGCTCTCCAGTCAAGTGCAGCAGCTCTCCGATCAGGTGCGCAGCATGGGCGGTGTGCCGCGCCGTTCAGAGGCCCCCGCGACCGGCGCTCCCATGCAGACAGCCGCGACGCCGCCCTTTGGGTCAACGACAGTGACGCCGGGTGGTGATGCAATTGGTGGCTTGATCACCGGGTCGCCCTCTGCACCTTCGACGTCAGCGCTGCCGCCTGCCGGTACTGGTGAGCTAACTGCTGCAATTCCCCCGCCCGTGACAACAGCCGCCTTGCCGCCGGCAGGAGATGGCTCCGATCCAAAGCAGGCCTATGAAACGGCGTACGGCTATCTGCTGCAACGCGACTACGGTGCCGCTGAAGTGGCGTTCGATGAATTCTTGAAAAAATTCCCGACAGACTCACTCGCTGGCAATGCCCAGTATTGGTTGGGTGAATCGCATTTCGTACGCGGTCAGTATAAGGCGGCAGCGGGTGCCTTCTTGAAAGGCTACCAGAGCTATGCGGCCAGTGCCAAAGCCCCGGACAGCTTGTTGAAACTTGCGATGTCGCTCGATAGGCTTGGACAGAAAGACGCCGCCTGTTCGTCGTTCTCGGAACTCAACACAAAATTTCCCAACGCCGGGCAAAGTGTCAAAGCCCGGGCGCAATCTGAGCGTCAGCGCGTTGGGTGTCCATAAAGACGGGCCGCCATGAAGAGTGTGTTGTGAGCCGTTGTGACGAAGCGATTTCTGCAAGCGAGGCTGATCGAGCTTTTACGGGGTTGCGCCGGTTCAATCATTTGCTGCTTGCGGTCTCGGGCGGACCTGACAGCCTTGCACTCCTTTATCTCATTGCTGAGTGGCACGGGCGTGTTGGTTCCGCCGCTCCGGCGATCTCCGTCGCAACCGTCGATCACGGACTGCGAGCTGAATCAGCGGCTGAAGCAGACATCGTCGCCCAGCACTGCGCTGCGCTGAACCTATCGCACGCGACGATGTCCTGGCACGGCGCGAAACCCAAGCGCGGCATTCCAAATGCGGCCCGCGCTGCGCGGTACGCGCTGCTCGACGATCACGCCCGGAAAAAATCTGAGTCGGGAAGCATCGCCGTCGTCACGGCGCATCATCAAGACGATCAGGCCGAAACTCTATTCATGCGGCTGGCCCGCGGTGGTGGCGTTGATGCCTTGTCTGCAATGGCGTCAGACCGTTCCTTGGCGTCTGGTTCTCCAGTGCGGCTCGTGCGTCCGTTGCTCGGATTTTCCAAGGCGCGTTTGATTGCCTCGCTCGCAGCGCGGCGGGTCAGATGGCTCGACGATCCAACGAATACGGATTTGAAATTCGAACGTGCGCGCGTGCGGCAATCACTTG
>JAYUCQ010000280.1:0-1726 GCA_043740265.1 Hyphomicrobium sp. | reverse complement strand
CAGCAGCCGAACTCAAAGCCTATGTCGAGCAATCGCCGCTGCCTTATGCCAAGGTTGGGGTTTTCGATATCGACGGCGTCCTGCGCGGGAAGTACATGGCCAGTGACAAGCTCAACTCGTCGCTCGAAAAGGGCTTCGGCTTTTGCGACGTCGTGATGGGCTGGGATAGCCGCGATCAGTTGCTCGATAATCTGGAGACGACCGGGTGGCACACCGCCTATCCCGATGTCGAAGCGCGATTGTTGCCCGAGACGACCCGGCTGATCCCGTTTGAGGGCAATATGCCGCTGGTGCTGGGCGAATTCACTGGCAACATGGAACCGGTCTGCCCGCGCTCGCTGCTGCGCCGGGTCCTGGAACGTGCCAAGGCGTTGGGTCTCGCAGTCAAATCTGCGGCCGAATTCGAGTTTTTCGTGTTTGACGAAACCCCGCATTCGGTCCGCGCGAAGAATTTCCAGAACCTCAACAACATCACGCCGGGTGAATTCGGCTATTCCGTGATCCGCAACAGCGTCCATGCCGATTTCTATCACGAGTTGCTGGAGCTCTGCGGTGACATGGACATGGAAATCGAAGGACTGCACACAGAGACTGGCCCCGGCGTGCTGGAGGCTGCGATCAAATTCGGCGACGCGATGGCTTCGGCAGACAAAGCCGCATTGTTTAAAACGATGGCCAAGATATTGGCGCAAAGACGCGGCTGGATGGCGACCTTTATGGCAAAGTGGTCAAACGACTGGCCCGGCCAGTCGGGCCATCTGCATATGTCGCTGGTCGACGAAAAGTCTGGCGAGCCGGTATTTTATGACGCCGACAAGCCGCATGGAATGTCCGACACGATGCGCTGGTTTGTTGGCGGCCAACAGGCGCTGATGCCCGAATTTCTGAGCATGATAGCTTGCACCGTAAATAGTTATACTCGTCTGATCCCTGGAGCATGGGCCCCGACCAGCGCGAGCTGGGGATTCGAAAACCGGACCTGCGCGCTGAGAGTTATTGGTGGTTCGCCCAAGGCGCAGCGGGTCGAATACCGGATCGCGGCGGCGGACATCAATCCCTACATTGCTTTTGCCGCCAGTATCGGCTCCGGGCTGTGGGGGATCGAGAACCGGATCGAGCCAACCAAGCCGATCGAGGGCAATGCCTATACCCAGAAGTTCCCGGCGCGCTTGGCATTGCCGACCACGCTGTGGGAAGCCGCACAGCGCCTGAAGGCATCAAAGCCCGCCCGGGCATTGTTCGGTGACAAATTTGTTGATCATTATGCGGCGACTCGTGAATGGGAAGAACGTGAGGCGCGCAAGGCCATCACCGATTGGCAACTGAAGCGCTATTTCGAAATTATCTAAACCTAGGAATCCCATGACCTTGTTTACCTGCATATCGCCTGTCGATGGCGGCATCCTGGCGGCACGACCGTTTGCCACAGATGCACAGGTCGGAGCCGCAGTTGCCGCTGCGCGCGCCGCCAAGCGCGATTGGCATGACCAGCCAGTCAGCGCGCGTGCCGCACTGTGCCACGCCTTTGTCGATGCGATGCTGTCGATGGAAGGCGAGATTGTTCCCGAACTCGCGCAGCAGATGGGCCGGCCGGTGCGCTATGGCGCGGGCGAATTGCGCGGGTTTGCCGAACGCGCCCGCCATATGATCGCGATCGCCGATAGTGCTTTGGCAAAAATCATACCGGAAGAAATAGCCGGGTTTGAGCGCTACATCACCCGCGAGC
>JAYUCQ010000279.1:0-10431 GCA_043740265.1 Hyphomicrobium sp. | reverse complement strand
CAAAGTCACGCTTGCCCACGGCGGCGGCGGCAAGGCGATGAAAGACCTGATCGACGACGTCTTCGTATCATCGTTTGATAACGGACTTCTGGCACCCCTCGAAGATCAGGCACGGATTGAACTTTCGTCCTTGGCCTGCCTTGGTGACCGGCTGGCGTTTACAACAGACAGTTTCGTCGTTGATCCGCTATTCTTTCCCGGTGGGGACATCGGTAAGCTTGCAGTGTGTGGCACCGTCAACGATTTGGCGGTTGGTGGTGCCAAACCGCTGTATCTGTCATGCGCGGCGATCATCGAGGAAGGCGTCGAACTCGATTTGTTGCGCCGTATTGCGAAATCGATGGCTGAGACGGCGCGGCAGGCGGGCGTTCAATTCGTCACCGGCGACACCAAGGTCGTGCAGAAAGGTGCCTGCGATAAGGTGTTTTTGACGACCACGGGCATTGGCGTCATTCGCCCTGAATTCAGCATGAGCGTTGACCGCTGCAGGCCGGGCGACGTCGTGCTGGTCAATGGCGTTCTTGGCGATCACGGGGCCGCAATTCTTGGTGCACGCGGTGACATGCTGCTGGACAGTCCTATCGAAAGTGATTGCGCGCCGCTGAACGGTTTGATTGACGCGCTACTGGCAGCGGCACCGTCAACGCGCACAATCCGTGATGCGACACGCGGAGGTGTTGCAACGGTGCTGAACGAATTCGCGCACGCCTCGCAGATGGCGATCGAAATTGTAGAAGACAAGACACCGCTGCGCGCTGAAGTGAAAGGTTTCTGCGAAATTCTCGGCCTCGATCCGCTGTACCTCGCCAACGAGGGTAAAATCGTTGCGGTCGTGCCACCGTCGGAAGCGGATGCGGCGCTAGCGGCCATGCAAGCGCATCCGTTCGGCAAGGGTGCTGCAGCCATCGGTGAAATTCGCGCCGGAGAGCCAGGCCGCGTCACAATGAAAACCGTCTTCGGCGGCAGCCGCATCGTCGACATGCTCGTCGGTGAGCAACTGCCAAGGATATGCTGATATGCATGAACTCGGCATCACGCGGAATATCGTTGCCATCGTTGCGGAGCACGCGGCGGGCCGCAAGGTTACGCGCGTCGCGCTCGATGTCGGCAATCTCTCGGGCGTGATGAGCGACGCCATTCGCTTCTCGTTCGATATCGTGGCGCAGGGGACGGCTCTCGAGGGCGCCCGGCTCGACATCCGCGATATCGAAGGGCTTGGACGTTGCCGCCAGTGCCATACCGAGTTTGCGACGCCCACGCTGTTCACGCCCTGCGCCTGCGGCAGCCGCGACGTCGAACGAATTGCAGGCGAAGAACTGAAAGTCCGTGAATTCGAATTTGACACCACCATCAGAGCCGCCGCGCAGGGAATGGCGAACGGCGCCGTTCAACAGTAGGAAGGAATGATACCATGTGCACCGATTGCGGATGCTCGGATGGTGCCAAGCCGACCATCACCAACGTCAAAACCGGCAAAGTCAGTGAGCTCTGGCGGAATATCGTTACGCATTTGCACGACGCGGGACACATCCACGATCATGTTCATGATCATGATCATGATCATGACCACGCCCACGAGAATGATCATCATCACGGTCCCGGCGGTCATCATCATAACCACGGAGAACGCGACCGGCATACGCACAGCCACGGCGTCGTCGATCTTCAGCAGTCGATTTTGCAAAAAAACGACGCGCTGGCCGCCCGCAACCGGGCGTGGCTGGCGGGCCGCGAAGTCTTGATGCTCAATCTTGTCAGTTCGCCGGGATCGGGCAAGACCTCGCTTCTTGAGCGCACCATTCGTGACCTCAAGGGCAAACTGCCGATCACTGTCATTGAGGGCGATCAGGCGACCTCCAACGATGGCAAACGCATTGCCGCTGCCGGCGCGCAAGCCATCCAGGTCAATACCGGCACCGGATGTCATCTCGAAGCCGATATGATTGAGCGGGCACTCGGCGAATTGAAGCCGAAGCCTGGATCGGTCGTGATGGTTGAAAATGTAGGCAATCTCGTCTGTCCCGCTCTGTTTGACCTTGGCGAGAAGGCCAAAGTCGCGATCCTGTCGGTGACGGAGGGTGAGGACAAGCCGGAAAAATATCCGCACATGTTCCGCGCCTCGAGCCTGCTGCTGCTTAACAAAACGGATCTGCTGCCGCACCTCGATTTTGACGTGACCAAAGTCATCGCCAGCGCACGCAAGGTGAACCCGTCTGTCGAAGTGATCCAGGTTTCGGCCAAGACCGGCGACGGGATGGCCGAGTGGTATGCTTGGTTGAGCCGGCGACTCACCGAACTTCAATTGTAAACGCGCCGGATCGCGCTCTGCCGAGGACCTGCAAGAGATGTTGTTTTCAACCCTTGGGCTTGGTTTTTTGATAGGGATGCAGCACGCAACCGAGGTCGATCATGTCGCCGCGGTCTGTTCAATCGCGAGCCGGAAAAGCGGCATCGGCGCGATTTCACGTCACGGCATGTTCTGGGGCATCGGTCACACTCTGACACTGCTGCTTGTCGGCGGCACGTGTATCGTGATGCGCGCCTCGTTGCCGGAAAATATTGCCAGCCGTCTCGAATTTGCCGTTGGCATCATGCTCGTAGGGCTGGGCCTGAATGTGCTCTATCGGTTGAGCCAGGATCGTGTCCATTTTCACAGCCATCGGCACGGCGCGGGTTCGATGCACTTTCACGCTCACGGTCATCGCGCCGACAATCGGCCGCATCAGGTGAGCGCTCACGATCATCCGCATTATGAATCGGTACCTTGGCGCACACTTGCCGTTGGCCTTGTGCATGGCATGGCCGGGTCTGCGGCGCTCGTCGTGTTGACGGCGGCGACGTTCGACTCGCCGTGGTGGGGTGTCGCCTACATCCTGACGTTTGGTATCGGCACGGCGGCGGGCATGGCGTTGCTCAGTGCTGTCATTGCCGCACCCATTACGCTGACGGCCCGCTCGCTGACGTTCGCAAACCGGGCGCTGCAGGGAGTTATCGGCATCTTCACGTGTGCGGTCGGCATTCGCATTCTCGTCGAGACGAGTCATGTGCTGGGATGGGTGTGAGGCGCTCTCCCCAAACGCATCGCGGCCGCGCCTCGGTCACGAACTCTAAAGAGTCCGGGGGGCACAGCCGCGTGGGGCACCGGGATACGCAAAACTTCATTCCCGGTGCCAGATGAACTTAAACCCATAAAGATTGCCACAAAGGAAACGCGCGCCAGCGTGCGAGACAATTTTCAATTTTATTTTGGATTTTTAAGAAGCCATCCCGTTAAAGGCACGGAAAATGGGTGCGGCAACAGCCGTAACGCAAAATAAAATATACGATAGAGGACACCGGGAACGATGACGCGCTGTCCAAGTGTAAATCCGCGGTAACCACTGCTCGCGACTTGATCGGCAGTAAGTTCAGGAAGTAGGAGGCGATAGGGGGCCTTGTCCGCGTTCATTGCTGCGTGAAATCCGGTGCCAACAGGTCCCGGCGCGACAACGGACACGCGCACGCCGCTGCCGCTGATTTCGGACGCGATCGCTTCCGTTAAAGACAACACAAACGCTTTGCTGGCGTAGTAAGCTGCTTGATGCGGGCCGGGCACGACGCCTCCAAGCGACGCGACGTTGAGAATGCCGCCGTCGCCGCGCGCAATCATCGCGGGCAGTGCGGCGCGTGTGAGCCGCGTCAAAGCGGCGATGTTGAGCCCAACAAGGTTGTCGAGCTGATCGGCTGGTGCATCTGCAAACTTGCCTGAAAGTCCCGCCGCTGCGTTGTTGACCAGAATATCGAGGTAGCAGCCAAACCCGGCTAAGGCCTTGCTGATCAGCTCTGGCGCGTCGTTAGATGTGATATCGCAGGCGAGTGTGTGAACCTGTCCGCCAGTTGCGGCCAGCGCATCCGAAGCAGACTTGAGTTCGGCTTCGCTGCGGGCAACCAGCACGACGGTATGCTTCCAAGCCAAAAACACGCGCGCAAATGCCAATCCGATGCCGCGCGATCCGCCGGTGATGACTGCGGCGGGTGTCAGACCTTCGACGCTGAGCCGCGCCGCGCGCCGCTCTTCGGTATCGCGGTTGTACCGGTTGTTCCAGGAAATAGCGGTCCCGGCCGTTAGCCCATGCATGTCTTAAATCCCCGCGCGCCGCTTGCCGTGCAGGGCCGTGCTGAGGTTATCAGCCGCCCTGGCGCGACGCGTTGAGCGCACCATGCCACAGGTCGTACTGCGACTGTAGCGCTAGCCAGAAATGCGCGCCCTGACCGAGCGACGCACCAAGGCGCTTCGCCAACGGCTGCGTCACGGGAGCGGTTTCCGAAAGCACGCGGTTTAACGTGCGAAGCGGCACGCCAAGGTGGCGCGCCAACTCTCCGGCTGAAACATGAAAATGGGGCAGCATGTCCTCGCGGAGGATCTCGCCCGGGTGCGGCGGGGCGGTGTCGATGCGTTCGTTGATGTGTTTAAAGGGCGGGGGCTGGGACATCGATTTAGGGGATCGTGCGTGTGCCGGAATTGGCACCCCCTATTTCATACGGGCGTGAAAGCCGTTTCGCGGCGGTACCATGTCGGATACGCGGTCAAACGCTGAACACGAGATAAACGGCCAGCAGATTGCCGTTGCCGCCGCAGGCATGAGGATCACGAAGATCAGAAAATGGTGCCGCTTAGGTGACTCGAACACCTGACCCCGTCATTACGAATGACGTGCTCTACCGGCTGAGCTAAAGCGGCATGTCTCGGTACGGCCGTACAACTGCGAGGCGGCAGCGATACCCTCTTGAAGACTGAAATGCAAGCCGGTGAGCTCGCGGCATCCCCGCCTTCCCGAAAGCCGGGTATTCTGGCTCAATCTTAGTTCACGGCCCGAAACGGACGCTTGAGGAACGCCGGAGTTGCGTCTGCGCCGTCGTTGTCGTCCGTGCCTGGATCGTCGGGCGCGCGCGGAGCGACAAACGGCTTTGTGTCTGGCTTGCCGTTGGCCTGCACGCGAGGCGCGATCTTGAGCGACTCGCCCGATGCAGGTGCTGCTGGTTTCAGCGTCACGACCGGCGGCTCCCGGTAAATCCGGCCGTCTGACTTACCAGTTTGCTCAGATGAAGACGGTGCCGCGCGGGCCGGCGCGACGGTAACAGCCTCAGCGTCGATGATGTCTGCGGCGCGCGGGCGCTTTGTATCTTCAGTCGCGGAAGTCTCAGGTGCGCCAATCGCCAGCAATTCTTCGATCCGGCTGGCGACCAGATTCGTGCTTGTTTGATCAAATGTTTCGACTGGCACCCGCCATTGGTAAGCGTCAAGCCGTCCATTGACAGGGGATACCGGTTCCCAGCGGTTGGAAATGACGCCGTCGGCGAACCACACTGGGTCACGGGCTGCATTCGCGGCGCGTGCCAGCCATTCGCGGACCTTGCCTTTGTCGCCCGTGTCACCGGCTTCGATTCCGGCCATGAGGGTCGCGACGCGCTGCGTCAGGCGGTTGGCGAGAAGCGGCTCGAGAGCCTGGCGGGCTTCAGGATAGAGCCGGGCTTCGATGGCGGTCGTTGCAACGGCGATCGGGCTTTCGATCGATTGCGGATTGAGGGCAGCCAATTGCCGGATGCGATCCAGCCGGTCGCCTGCGCTATCGCCGGTGCGGGCATAGGCATAGGCCGCTGCCAGTTCCGGGTGCGGGGCGCGGATCCAGGTCTTCTGCAAAACCTTTGCGGCCTTACCGGTACTGCCGCGCGCAGCCAGGATGCGTCCGGCAACGGCGGCGGCGGGCACGAGATCGGGCGCAAGACCGTGAGCTTCGAGCGCGAGAGCCAGCGCCTTATCGCCTTCGTTATCTTCGGCATCTTGCGCTTGCGCGGCCAGCAAGACGGCGCGTTTGCGGCCGATGCCGGTCTTGTCGATATGGCCGTTGCGCTTGGCGTGACTGAGTGTCTCGAGCGCCGCCGGCCAGTCCTTCTGCTTGCACTGCGATTCAAACAGCGCTTCCGAAGACCAGCCGAGTTTCGGATTGGTTTTGAGGGCGCGTCCGGCAAATTGCGCAGCAACTTCGGTTTCGCCCTCGCGTTCGGCTTCGAGGAAAAGCCCGCGCAAGCCGAGCTGCTCCGTTTCGGGCGACGCCAACATGGCTTCATAGATACGCCGCGTGGTGGTGCGATCGCCCGTCAATTGGGCTGCTTGAGCCCGCAATAAATGCGTCAACGGTTCGTGCGGCAGCGCCTTGCGAGCTTGCAAAGCGTAACGCGATGCGAGCGCGCTATCGCCAGCGCCAACGGCTATCATGCCGCCAGATAGAGCATCGAGACCGCGTTTTTGACGCCGCCGCACGATGCGATCGCCGAAGGCTGCGGGGCTGTTCCAAATGGCGCGGCCGATCGACCACAGAAATATCGCCGCTGCGAGTGCTGCCGCCAGCAGCACGACAGCACGAAACACCGACGTTTCAATATCATAGCCCTGCCAGGCAATTTGCAGCGTGCCTGGCTTATCGGCCAGCCACCCGAGGCCCGACGCGATGAGCAAAATACTGAGCAAGTAAATGACGAGACGCACCATGGCGGAGACCTTTGCCTGTGTGTTCTGAACGACGCGTTACGGAGTAGCTTTAGGAGCGGTCTCCGGCGATGACGGCTGTGAAGCCGGGACCGCAGCCCCTGCAAGCGATGACTTCAACTGGTTCTCGATCGTGCCGACAGCCGTGTCGACGCTGACACGGGCCGCAACGCGATCGACAAAGGGCTGGGCGACTGCAAGCGCCTTCGGCGGCAATTGCTTGGCTTCGCCTATAACGTCGGTAAGGCGGCTTTCCTTCAGTGCGACTTCCATGCGGCCAACGACGGCTTCCGCGCTTTTATCATCGGCAGCGTGCTCAACCTTGCGGACGCGCACGACCGACTTGGCACCCGCAATCAATCGATCAACGACGCCACCTTCGACGGGCTCGGCTTCGGCATCGATTGCGGCTGACGCAACGGAGCGGAAATCACGCGAAAGTTCAGATTGAACCGGCACACCGGCGTCTTTAAATTTATCGAGTGCGGCGAGATCGAATTTCCCGCCTGATGCTTTCTGGACGGCAGCGAGCTCGGCTGAATACTTCTGGCCGCCATCGAGCGCGCGCTTGAGGTTCTGCAATTCGAGCGATAACAAAACGCGCTGCGACGAGGCCTTGTGCTCGTCTTCGGCTTTCATCAAGCCCTGCACGCTTTGTTCAAGAGACGATAGCTTTTCACCAACAGGCTTCACGGCTGCAGCGACGTCTGTTGGCTTGGCCGAGCTGGCCCGCAATGTTTCGACCTGCGTTTTCAAAGCAGTTGTTTCATCTTGCGCCATTTTAAGCGTCGCGCTCAGGCGATCATTGTCGGTTTTGAGCGCCTTCATCTCTTCGGACAATAAAACGGCTTCGCTTTTGACACCGGCAACATCCTTGTCGATGCGCTGCGTGCCGGATTTCGCCGATTCAGTTGACGCCGTAACCGACGCGATGCGCGCATCAACATCATCCGCCACGCCCTTGCGCAGGGCTGTCAGCTGGGTCGCCAAGCCGGTTTCGAGATCGGCGACTTTACCCGTCAGCGCCGCAAGCTGCGCCAAACGGCCAGCGTTGGGGTCGCTGGCACCAGCGTCCGCTAAAGCTTTGAGCTTGTCCTCGACGGACGCTAGGCGCGTCAGTTGTTCGGGAACACCGGCATCGCTGGCGGAGGCCGCCAGCGCGGCTTTTGTTTCGGCGACAAGGCGGCTCTGGCCTTCGGCAAGGGCCGGAATTTTCTGCGCCGTTTTTTCCAGTGCTGTCAGCCGGTCTTCTAAGGCTGCCAACGCTTTTGGCGCTTCGCTCGACGCGGGCTGCTTCTCGAGCGCCTGCAAGCGCTGAGCGATGGTGGCCGTACCATCCGGCAGCCGCGACGTGTTGCCTTGAATTCCGAGCTGTGGCAACGCCCATTCGGAACCGGCCAGCGCCAGCACGCCGCCAATGATGCCCGCTGCAAGATGACTGAAAAAACCGCCGCGTTTTTGCACAATCACAGTCTCCGGTTTGGCCTTCGCGGCCGATGTTGCGGAAGCCGGTGCCGCCGCTGCTGCTGCCGCGGAGCTGCCAGTTGCGCTGCCAGCAGTGCTCGTAGACTTTACCGTGCTGCCATAACTGGCGCTCGCATACGACGATGCCGGCGCAGGCATTGGCGTTTTTTCCGTACCGGCAGATTGGCTGCTCGCAGAACTGTTGGTGGCACTGCCTGGTGGCGCAGTCCTGGACTGCCCAGTCTTGACTTCCAAAGGCGTGATTTTGATTTCGGTGGCTTTGAGATCGAGCGTCGCGTAGGTCCGCTTGACCGCTGCCGTATCGCGGGGGTCCACCGGTGGAGTGCCCGAGCGCCCGTCTTTCGTGTCGTCTGCCATGCGAAGATACGCCTCAAACTTGGATACTTAGAATCTGCCGTTACGTGAGGGACCCGGTATCACGGGGGTGGGGAGGGGCCCTATCATGCGGGTATGGCTCTCGGCCTCATGACCCGGACGTCACACTCGCAACTTAGCCGGTCTGTGGCTTGCCTGCTAGCCGGTAAACCAGCGCAATTATTTCGTCGGTAGTAGGACTTGCGGCAATCTCAACCTTCACAGGTTGAATTGGCTGCAAGCACCTCGCAACCGCATCCGACAGGCATATATGTTGGAGTTGGTTCAAATCCGGCTGGTCCGGCAATGACCGGACGAGGTCCGCCCAAATCTGGCTTGAACGGGGCGACATCAGGATAACAGCGTCAATTTTTCCGGCTCTCAGTAAGTTTTGCACCGGATCGGTGAGGGTTGTGGCGGCGCCGGAGCGATAGACCTCAAGCGAGCGGATTGCGATACCCGCTGGTTCGAGGGCTTCAGCGAGATCAAAGGCCAGATGATCACCCGCGAGGTGGATCAATCGCTGGACCGCGTGGGCGGCGTGCGCGCTGATGATGGGAACCAGGTCTGCTGCCGTGCCAGCGCCTTCGTGCACCATCTTAAATCCAAGGTCGCGGGCCAGTGCCGCCGTCGCCGGACCGACAACAAATACGGGAAGAGCGCGGGCCCGTGCCAAGGCGGGCGACTTGGCCAGCGCTTTGAGCCCGTTGCGGCTGGTCGCGATCAGGCCCGATGCGCCGTCGAAGGCGTCCAACGCGATCTCGCAAAACTGAATGTCGAGCAGCGGCGCGACCGTCACCTCGCAGCCGAGCGCCGCGATGCGGGATTTGAGATCCGCCGCATCGCGTTCAGGCCGGGTGATGAGAACGTGCATCAGGCGTGCGACCGGGCCAGCACCTCGGGATCAGCCTTAGTCAATACGTCATCGGCAGCGCTGAGGCCGATATCGAGAGCATGGGCCGGTGCCCCGTCACGGCTGACCGAATAGCCCTTCTTGCCGTCAGGTGTCAGCACTTGGCCGCTGAACAGCAATTTGCCGCCTTCGAGATGCGCGTGACCCGCAATCGGTGTCCGGCATGAGCCTTCGAGACGGGCGAGAAAGGCCCGCTCTGCGGTTACGGCGAGTGCGCTTGCCGCATCATTGAGTGGCGCAATCATATCGGCAGTCTTTTCGTCGCCGGCGCGGATTTCAAGAGCAATCGCGCCTTGGGCAACTGCCGGCAGCATTTCCGTAATCGCAACCGGCGCCGTAATACGATCGCCGAGGCCAAGCCGCTTCAAGCCAGCAACCGCCAGGAACGTCGCATCGGCCACGCCTTCTTGCAGCTTCTTCAAACGCGTTTGGACATTGCCGCGAAATCCAATGACCTGGAGATCAGGCCGCGCATGCAGCAGTTGCGCTTGGCGCCTCAGTGACGAGGTGCCGACAACAGTGCCTTTGGGAAGCGCTGCTAGATTGGCAAATTTCAGCGAGATGAAGGCATCGCGCACGTCTTCGCGCGGCAGCACGGCGCCGATTGTCAGCCCGTCGGGCAATGCTGTCTGCATATCCTTCATCGAGTGCACCGCCACGTCGATCTCGTTCGCCAGCAGCGCGTCTTCGATTTCTTTGGTGAACAGCCCCTTGCCGCCGATTTCGGCCAGTGGCCGGTCAAGGATCTGATCACCCGTTGTTTTGATGACGGTTATCGAAATGGCGTCGAGCGGCAGGCCATGCGCTGCGGCGATCCGGCCCTGCACTTCGTGCGCTTGGGCCATGGCTAACGGAGAACCCCGGGTTCCGATGCGTATCGAGGCGGCTTGCAAGTGGGTTTCTCCAGGTGCTAGGCGGGGTCACGGGCGGCTATGGTGCCCGCTTAGACTGTGCGCCATTCATTGCGCCAATGGCAGAGGAACGCAAACCTGGCAAGCGAGAAGGTGAATGTGAGCCCCCAGTTACCTCACAATGGGTTACTCGAAAATGGCCCTCTAACAATGAATTCGACCCGCGTGGTTCTTGGCATCGAGACCAGTTGCGATGAAACCGCCGCCGCGATCGTTTCACGGGCTGCTGGTGGCCGGGGCAC
>JAYUCQ010000278.1:0-10441 GCA_043740265.1 Hyphomicrobium sp. | reverse complement strand
AGCCGCTTGTCCAGCGCGTCAATGCCAGC
Organism: Hyphomicrobium sp.; assembly: GCA_043740265.1. GTDB lineage: Bacteria > Pseudomonadota > Alphaproteobacteria > Rhizobiales > Hyphomicrobiaceae > Hyphomicrobium_B. Next base: position 10,412 of record JAYUCQ010000278.1, on the reverse strand, counting down.
CACCATCTGCAAGCGCTGACAATCGGAAATCGACAGCAGCATGCTGACCAGCCACGGTTTCAAAACGATGGCGAGTTCGCCCGGCATGCCCGACTTCGCAACTAGGTCTTGGACCTTCTTGAATTCATCCGCCGTCAGTTGGCCCTGCAGCGTCGAGCCGTCGGTATAGGCGAGCAGTTCTGGAACCTTGCCCATCGCTTCGACCAGCGCCGCGTCGGACGTGTTTGCGACTTCTAACGCCACCGTTTTAGCGCCGGCGAACGCCGTTTGCGCTTTCTCAGGCAGCGTTGCGACGCGCTTATCCGACATATGGATCGTGCCGAATAGATATGATGGTGCGATGCCCGCCTTCTCGACCTTCCACAATATCGCTTCGGTATTTTCGAGTTTCGCTGCCTCGTCCATAATGCGGTGAAAGAGGCTGGGCTCCTTGGCCTCAAGCTCGGCCAGCATATCCTTACCGCCGCATTGTTCAGGAACAGTGGCCGCCGCAACGGCTGGCTTTTCTGGCTCGGCTACTGCAGCCAATGGCATTGTCAGCATCACAAAAGCAGCGGCGAGAGCAGAGGTAAATCGAAGGCGGACCATAAGCAAAACTCGTGCGTGTTGATTTTTCAATGTTGTGGCTCAGAGTGCTCTAGCGCGCGGGTGCGCCGAATCATAAACGCTCAGCAGCCGGTCGCGATCGACTTCGGTGTAGATCTGCGTTGTCGACAGTGATGCATGGCCAAGAAGCTCCTGAATTTGCCGCAAGTCTGCGCCCGCCGACAATAGGTGCGTTGCGAACGAATGGCGCAAGGCGTGCGGTGTCGCGGTATCCGGCAATCCCAATTCGCCGCGCATTTTTTCCATCGCCAGTTGGATCAGCCGGGGCGAAAGCGGTCCTCCCCGCGCGCCGAGGAATAACGGCTGATCAGCGTCGAGTGCATACGGGCAAAGCCGCACGTAGCGCTCAATCGCTAGCGAGACAATTGCGAGGGCCGGAACCATCCGCTCCTTGCCGCCCTTGCCGGTGATGTGCATCACGTCGCGGCCGTTGAGCGGCGCGGTTTTGAGCGTCAGGCTCAACGCTTCGCTGATGCGCAGGCCGCAGCCGTAGAGCAGCATCATGACGGCGGTATCGCGCGCGGTGATCCAGTCGAGGTCTGCGGCCATGCCCGGCGTCACCATTGCAGCGGCGGCTTCGACGTTCAGAGGCTTCGGCACCGAATGTGGAATTTTCGGCAGCGCGATTTGCAGGACGGCGCGATTTTTGACCGTCTCCTCGCGTTCCATCCAGCGGAAGAACATGCGCAATGCCGAGAGTGATCGAGAAAGCGACCGCGAAATCGCACCGGATTTGCGCCGGTTTGCCAGGAACGCCCGTAGCGTCTTGGCGTCAAGGCGCGCCAAATCACCAAGGCACAGCGGATGGCCAAGATGCGTTTTCAAAAATCCGAGAAATTGACGGAGATCCCGCTCATAAGCGCAGTGCGTCGCTGCACTTAGCCCGCGCTCGTGCGTGAGATGGCGCAACCAGCCGTGCACAGCTTCGCGGAGATCATTGCCGAGCGGCAATTCCGCGTCACCGGTCAGGATATCGTCGATCGTCTCGGTCAATCCGTCTGCCTCAAATCTAGTTCCAACTGTCACGTCGAATGTCTTAATGAGTCGTTAATGCCGCTTGCGTCGCCTGTTATAAAACCTTCCCCGGATTCAAAATGCCTTTTGGATCGAGCGCCTTTTTGATCGCCCGCATCGCGTCGAGTTCAACAGGCGATTTGAATCGTACCAGCGCCTCACGCTTCATCTGGCCAATGCCGTGTTCTGCCGAAATCGAGCCATCCATCTCAGCAACGAGCGTGTGCACGGCGTCCGACATCTGATCCCACAGTGCCAGATACTCGGCCTTGTTCATGCCTTCGGGTTGCGAGACGTTGTAGTGCAGGTTGCCGTCGCCGAAATGGCCGAACGGCACGGGGCGCGCACCAGTGCAAACCTTCTCGACCGCCGGCGCGGCGCGTTGCAGAAATTCCGGAATGCGCGCAATCGGTACTGAAATATCGTGCTTGATGCTGCCGCCCGCGCCTTTTTGCGCTTCTGACATGCTCTCGCGCAGCGTCCAGAAGTCCTTCGCCTGCTGCAACGAAGCTGCCAGCGCTGCATCGCCAATCGTTCCGCGCTCAGCTGCTTTTGAGAGCAACCCTTCTAACAGCCCGGCTGCCCCCCCACCTACGGCGCTGCTCGAAATTTCGAGCAGCGCATACCAGGGGTGCTTCGTGCTGAATGGATCGCGGGTGTTCGGCATGTACTCAATCGCGAACTGCATCGGAAGCCGCGACCAAAATTCGAACGCGGTCAGCGTGCTGCCAGCCGTTTCTTCGGATAGCCGGAATAATTTTAGGGCCGCTTCGGGATTTTCCAGCGCGACAATCGCTGTTGCCACTTCCGCCGGTCGTGGCAGAATTTTCAACGCTGCCGCCGTGATGATGCCGAGCGTCCCTTCCGAGCCGATCAATAAATCGCGCAAGTCGTAGCCGGTGTTGTCCTTTTTCAGTGTTCGAAGACCCTGCCAGACGCGCCCATCCGCCATCACGGCTTCGAGGCCGAGGCACAAATTGCGGGCGTTGCCATAGGCCAGCACCGCCGTGCCGCCGGCGTTCGTCGCCAGCACGCCGCCGATTTGGCAGCTTCCCTCAGACGCCAGGCTCAGTGGAAATAGGCGACCGGCTTTTTCAGCAACCGCTTGCGCGTCACTCAGTGTCAAGCCAGCTTCAACGATCATCGTGCCGCCATCTGCATCAACGGCCCGGACTTTTTTCAGTCGCGATAATGACAGCACGATTTCGTCGCCGCGCGCGGACGGAATTTGGCCGCCGACGAGCCCGGTATTGCCGCCTTGCGGTACAATGCCAATGCCGTGCTCGTTCGCTAGCGCGAGTATGCGCGAAACCTCGTCAGTAGAAGCGGGGCGCAAGACGGCCAGCGCCTTGCCGACGTACAAATCGCGCCATTCGCGCAAGTACCCGGCTTGATCCTCGAGGCGCGTCAAAACATGCGCTTCGCCAACGATTCCGGCAAAACGAGCGAGCAGGTCTTTTGCGGGCATTTTCACAGTCACTGAGCGTCCCGGTCCTTAACCAAACCCAACTTGGGCCGGGTGCAAATCACCCGAAACGCCAGTGTGACATGGCCCTGGAGGGGGGAGGATAACTTTTCGCAAAAAAATGTTGGGTTAACGGGCCCGCAAACATTGGGGTCACAGAAAATTGACAAACTTTGCCAAAAAATGCCACTCTGCCCAAGAGGAGAAAAAACATGGCAACGATGAATGTATCCCTGCCTGATCCGATGCGCGAGTGGATCGAAGATCAGATCAAGACCGGCCGCTACGCCAATGCCAGTGACTACATGCGTGATCTCGTGCGCCGCGATCAGGAAACCAAAAACGCACTCATCGAAGCGCTTGAGAAGGGAGCCACCAGCGGGATAAGCCGCCGCAACATCGGTGACGCCTGGAAGTCGGCCAAAGCCCGCGCCAAGAAACATGGCTGAGGTGCAATTCCTGGAATTCACGATTCGCCAGTAGCGAACAAGATTGCGGCAGTCACAACGTCATAGACGGTCATCCCCGTTACTGAATGAAGAATTATGTTTCCGATCCAAAGACCAGAATATGTCACGCCAAGTGCAATCTGGCTCTGGTGCCGTACGTGCAAAATTGCCGACCAAACTGCAAAACAGAAGCACTCAAAGCCAAGTACGATGACTGACCAGAAATATCGGTCGGCCGTTTGGTAGTTCCAAAGTCCAGCTGCAGGGCCTTCACTGTGGAGTGGATAAAGCTCCTGATGATGGACGAAATAATTAAGCTCGTAGCAAGCGAACAAAAACCACAACAAGCACCACGGCCCGACAATTTTGGCGACCCATCGATACTTGAGCGTATAGATATCATGGGTCACTTGACCCCCTCACGCAATCTTCTGCCCCGTCTTTTTCCAATCGGCGACGAATGTCGCAAGCCCTGAATCCGTCAGCGGGTGCTTGACCAGAAGCTTCAAAATCGACGGCGGAATGGTGGCGACGTCAGCGCCAATCATCGCCGCTTCCTTGACGTGGTTCACGGTGCGGATGGAGGCCGCAAGAATGTCCGTCGAGAGGTCAGGGTAGTTGTCGTAGATGGTGCGGATCTCGCGGATCACGTCCATGCCGTTCAAGCCGATGTCATCCAAACGGCCAATGAACGGCGACACGAACGTTGCGCCGGCTTTCGCCGCCAGCAGCGCTTGAGTGGCTGAGAAGCACAGCGTCACGTTGACCATCGTGCCGTCGCCGGTCAGCGCTTTGCAGGCGCGCAAGCCGTCCATCGTAAGTGGCACCTTGATCGTTACGTTCTTGGCAATTTTGCGCAACACCTCAGCCTCGGCCATCATACCCGCGTAGTCGGTCGCGGCGACTTCGGCTGAAACCGGACCCGGTACGATTTTGCAAATCTCAGCCACGATGTCCTTGAAGTCGCGCCCAGCCTTGGCGACCAGCGACGGGTTCGTCGTCACACCGTCTAAAAGGCCTGTAGCCGCCAGGTCCTTGATCTCGGCCACATCCGCGGTATCGACGAAAAATTTCATATCTTGCTCCTGAATAGTCCCCAACGGCGGGTTTTCTTGCCGCAAGCTCGCCTCATCCAGCGGGCTAGGCTAAACCCCATGATTCTGAGCTAACTTCTAGTCTGGTGGCAGCCCCTTTGGATAGCCTGTTTGCAGCATTGGATAACGGCCCGGCGGCGGGGCCAGCGGACAGCCGCGCCACCGTACCTGTGCTGTTGCCTGTCGGCTTGGACCAAACCTATGATTACCTGCTGCCAGCCGGAATTGACGTTGTTCCGGGTTGTTTCGTGCTGGTGCCATTCGGCCCGCAGAGCCGCATCGGTATTGTCTGGGATGAGCCACGCGGGGCGCAAAAGCCGGTCGATCCAAAAAAATTAAAACCGCTGACAACGCGCCTTGACGTGCCGCCGCTGCCGCTGATCTCACTGCGTTTCGCGGAGTGGATCGCCAAGTACACGCTTGGCCCTCTCGGCATGGTGGCGCGCATGATGATGAGCGCGCAAGACGCCTTCGAGCCGGTTAAGCCGCGTTTCGGCGTCGCGATTGTAGATGGCGCACCACCGCCCGCAAAAATGACTGCCGCACGGACAAAGGCGCTTGAGATTGCAAGCGACGGACTTGTGCGTGCAAAGTCGGAACTCGCGCACCTCGCGGGATGCTCAAGCGGCGTCGTTGACGGACTTGTCCTGGCCGGCACGCTTGTCGAAGTGGCGATTCCCGATCGCGGCTTTCCACGGCCCGATCCCCATCACGCCGTCACCCAATTCACTGAAGACCAAGCCCGCGGCGTTGAAGACATGCGCAGTGCGGTCGATGCCGGAAACTTTTCTGCAACACTGCTCGATGGCGTGACGGGTTCCGGAAAAACCGAAGTCTATTTCGAAGCCGTCGCGCGAACGCTGGAAGCCGGTCATCAAGCCCTGATCATGCTGCCTGAAATTGCGCTGACCAGCCAGTTCCTTGACCGCTTCCAGCGCCGCTTCGGCGTCAAGCCGGTCGAATGGCATTCAGCATTGTCGCCTGCCGAACGCGGCCGCATCTGGAAAGGTGTTGCGCGCGGTGATGTCCGTTGCGTCGTCGGTGCCCGCTCTGCGTTGTTCCTGCCGTTTTCCGAGCTCGGCCTCATCATCATCGATGAAGAACACGACCAGGGCTACAAGCAGGATGACCGCGTCCACTATCAAGGCCGCGATATGTGCGTGGTGCGCGGCAACCTCGGCAAGTGCCCGGTGATCCTCGCATCCGCCACGCCGTCGATTGAGAGTTATGTCAACGCCATCACGCAACGCTATCGTCACGTCGTTTTGCCTGGACGTTTCTCTGGCGTCGAAATGCCGGACGTTTCAACAATCGACATGCGCCGCGAGCAGCCTGACAAGGGCAGGTGGCTGGCGCCGCGCCTTGTCGAAGCCATGACAGAGACAATGGCCAAAGGTCAGCAATCGCTGCTGTTCTTGAATCGCCGCGGATACGCGCCTTTGACGCTCTGCCGCTCTTGCGGCCACCGCATCGAATGCCCACAGTGTTCGGCGTGGCTTGTGGAGCATCGCTTTAAAAAACGGCTCAACTGTCATCACTGTGGTTTCTCACTGGCCTTGCCGGAGAAGTGCCCCAAGTGTGCGACACCCGATAGCCTTGTTGCTTGTGGTCCAGGCGTGGAGCGTGTTGCCGAAGAGGTTGCCGAGCGGTTTCCGCAAGCGCGTCTCGCACTGTTGTCATCCGATCTCATTCCGGGCCTCACTGAGATGCGCGAGATGATCCACACGATTGAACGCGGCGAGGTCGATATCATCATCGGCACGCAAATTGTCGCCAAGGGTCACAACTTCCCTGATCTTGCGCTCGTCGGCGTCGTCGACGGGGATTTGGGACTTGCGCACGGCGCGGATCCGCGCGCGGGTGAACGCACGTTCCAATTGCTGCATCAGGTGACGGGCCGCGCCGGGCGAACCCATTTTGTCGGCAAAGGGCTGGTGCAAACGCATCTACCCGAGCATCCGATCATGCAGGCGATTGTTGCCGGCGACCGCGATGCGTTTCTGAACTATGAAATCAAGACGCGGCAGGCCGGCCTGCTTCCGCCCTACGGCCGCCTTGCCGCGATTGTTATTTCTGCACGCGATAAGGAATTGGCTGAGCGCACCGCCCGCGAAATCCGCCGCTACGCGCCGCAGGCTGAAAAAATTTCTGTGCTCGGTCCTGCGGAAGCCCCCATCGCCATTGTGCGCGGCCGCTATCGCTGGCGGCTGCTTGTTAGGGCACCAAAAGATATCGACATGCAAAGCTACCTGCGCGCCTGGGAATCAGCGCTGCCAAAATTCAAAGGCGATATCCGCATCAGCCTCGACGTCGATCCGTATAATTTTTTGTAGCTGGTGCCGGCGGCTGGCTCCCCCGCAATGGGACTTCCAAGTGGTCGGACGAAGGAGAGTCGACGGCGCCCATGAAAAAAGCCTCAACCAAATGCCGCAAGCGCTTCCATACGGTTCGAGGTGAACATCACGCCGGCCGCATTGCCCTTGTGGTGGCGGACTTCGCAATCAGCCCAGAACATTTTAGATTCGATGACGATGCGGAACGATTCGGGCAGAGCAACGTCGCACTCAAATTCCAGAAGCGCTCCCATCGGCGAGATGTTGCGCACGATGCACGCGATCGGTGGCTGATGCCGGTAACCGATCTTCGCCGGGATTGACACATCGCGGCGGCGCGTCTGGCGGCGATCCGCATCTTGGTCAAGTGTTGGAAGCTTCAGCGCTGCTGACATGATGTGACTCCGGGAACGCAAACAATAGTATGAACTCATGCAGACCATACAGTAAGCCGCCTAAAGGTCCGTCACGGTGCGACTATCGACTTGAAATTGAATTGCACGTATTTTGATGTTGATTTTCGGGCATTCACTAAGCCCGGCGGGGGCTCACGCTGATCGCTACTTCTATGTTATTTAGAGGACTCATCCATGCCGCGAGGCATACGATGGCACTACGTTTTGAACAGAGACCCTCATGCCCTTGCGCATCGCCTGCCAAATGGACCCCATCGATCGCATCGACATTCGCGGCGATTCAACGTTCGCAATCCTGCTCGAAGCGCAAAAGCGCGGGCATGAAATTTTCTACTACACGCCGCCGGACCTGGCGCTGCACGGCGATAGGCTGCTGGCGCGCGGACACTCGCTCACCGTCAACGACAAGTACGGAGACCACTACGCCCTATCGAAGCCGCGAATCGAAAACTTGGGCGAGCGCGATTGCGTGCTGTTGCGCCAGGATCCGCCATTTGACATGGGCTACATTACGACGACGCATTTGCTGGAACGCATTCATCCCAAAACGCTTGTCGTCAATGACCCCGCGCACGTGCGAAATGCTCCGGAAAAGCTGTTCGTTCTCGATTATCTTGATCTCATGCCGCCGACGCTGGTGACGCGGCAACTGGACGACGTGCTGTCGTTCAGGGCGCAGTACAAGGATATCATCGTCAAGCCTCTGTACGGCAATGGCGGGGCGGCTGTGTTCCGCATTGAGCCCGAGGACAGCAATCTCTCGGCACTTGTCGAGATGTTTCAAACCGTCTTCCGCGAACCGTTTATGGTGCAGGAATACCGGCCAGAAGTGAAACAGGGCGATAAACGCATCATCCTCGTCGATGGCGAAATTGCAGGTGCCATCAACCGCGTGCCGCAGGACGGCGAGACGCGCTCAAATCTGCACGTCGGCGGTACGGCAGCGAAGGTTGAGCTAACGGCGCGGGATCACGAAATCTGCGCACGTTTGAAGCCGGAATTGAAAAAGCGCGGTTTGCTGTTTACCGGCATCGACGTCATCGGCCCTTATCTGACAGAGATCAACGTGACGTCACCAACCGGCATACGCCAGGTCAAAGCCTTCGGCGGCAATGATATTGCGGCAATGATCTGGGATGCGATTGAAGCGAAGGTTCGCTCGTAGTTGAAGCTGGTCGCGTGACGCGATCTTCTAACCGTTCAACCGCGATGAGCCATTAACTCGGCAGGCGGACGTGCGTGCGACCAACACCGGAAAAAGTCGGACGAGCGCCGACAGCCGTCTTAACGCGAATTCGAGGATGTGCGGTCCGCTTGGCTGTCGTCAGGCATTCGTCCATCGATCCAGCGACGAGTTCGAACATCTCTGCGAGTGATCGCGATACGAATTTCGCGCCATGTTCGAGGACGCCTAACGTGGTCGATTTATGAGACATAACGCAAACGCCTTCACAGAACACTTTTACAAATATGCTACCTGTAATGCTTTATTGAACGACGTTCTAATCGTCCAGTGGCCAATGCAGCATGTTTTATGACGTTGGTATTTTGATGGACGGACTGTAGCAATTTTGTGAACCGTCATAGCTGACGAGCGGCCCGATCTTATGTTCCTTTTTTGTTCTTGACGATATTCCGGGACTGAACTAACCTCTTTCGTGGTGGAGGGGCGTAATGTACGGGCAAATTTCGACAGTTGCGTTTATAGGCGTTGAAGCCCGCCTTGTTGAAGTGCAGGTGCGCATTACGCCCGGCCAAGCGACGTTCGCGATTGTCGGTTTGCCGGACAAAGCTGTGGCCGAGAGCCGTGAACGCGTGCGCAATGCGCTGCACGCAATTGGTCTTGGCCTTCCCTTCAAGCACATCACCGTCAACTTGGCCCCGGCTGACTTGCCAAAGGAAGGCAGTCATTTCGATCTCGCCATTGCGCTCGCTATGATGTCGGCGATGGAGGCAATCGCACCCGATGCCATCTCGGGATTTGCAGCCCTAGGCGAATTGGCGCTCGATGGTGCGATCCGTGCCGTCCCCGGCGCGCTGCCTGCTGCCATCGGTGCCAACGCCGTCGGCAAAGGACTGATCTGTCCGGAAGCTGGCGGGCCCGAAGCCGCCTGGGCTGGGGAACACATCGACATTTTGGCAGCACCGCATTTGTTGTCCCTGGTCAATCACTTCAAGGGCCTGCAAACGCTGTCGCGGCCGAAGCCGAATATCGCAGCGCCGACCGGCATTCTCCCCGATCTGCGCGACATCAAGGGGCAAGACGTACCCAAGCGCGTGCTTGAGATCGCCGCTGCAGGCGGTCACAATCTCCTGATGATCGGTCCACCAGGCTCCGGCAAATCGATGCTGGCAGCCAGGTTGCCATCAATCTTGCCGCCGTTAGCACCTGAGGAGATCCTCGAAGTCTCGATGGTGCATTCGCTGGCCGGCGAATTGATGGGTGGCAAGCTCACGGTAGAGAGGCCGTTCCGCGCCCCGCATCATTCAGCCAGCATGGCGGCCCTCGTTGGTGGCGGCTCGCGGCCACGGCCGGGGGAGGTCTCAATGGCGCATCTTGGTGTGCTGTTTCTTGACGAATTGCCCGAGTTCCAGCCCAACGTCTTAGATGCCCTGCGTCAGCCGCTAGAAACCGGCGAGATGGTCATCGCCAGGGCGCAACATCGCATTGCTTATCCATCACGCATTCAGCTTGTCGCTGCCATGAACCCGTGCAAGTGCGGTGGCTCATCGCCGGGGCAAAGCTGCCGGCGGGGGCCGCGGTGCGCCGACGATTATCAGGCCCGGGTATCTGGGCCGTTGCTGGATCGTATCGACCTGCAGATTGAAGTTCCTGCCGTCTCAGCCGCCGATCTCGTGCTGGCGCCGCCGCGCGAATGCAGCGCCGATGTGCGGGCGCGTGTTACCGCTGCGCGCGAACGTCAACGGGCGCGGTTTTTGGCGCTTGGCGCCAAGGGCGTGCGCACCAACGCTGAATGCTCCGGCCAGTTGCTGGAACAGATCGCCATGCCGGATGAAGCGGGAATTGCTTTGTT
>JAYUCQ010000277.1:0-4317 GCA_043740265.1 Hyphomicrobium sp. | reverse complement strand
GGCGCAGATCCTTCTCGACAAAGTTCGCCAGCTTGCTGTTGCCAGCATCCGTAAAATGAATGCCATCGGCCTCTCGCAAAACCCGGATCTTGCCTGCGAGATCGGGCCCGTAGGCTGAATAAGCACCCGACTCGTCGGCAAAGCCGGCCGCGGTATCAATGTACTTGAAGCCGTTCAGATAGGCCCGCTCACGGATAGCTTCATTCATCGCCAGAGCCTGCTGATTGGCGTCGCTGCGCGAAAGAGACGGCAATCCCGCCCAGTAGACGCTAGCATTCTTGCGCTTGATCGCCTTCATCAGGCGGTCGAGGCGCTGCGTATATTCGGCCAGCCAATCCGGGCTGGCGATGGCGATCCGCTTACCGTCGGCGTTTTTGAACGATACGCGGTCATCTTCACCCATCATGACGACGGCGACATTCATCGGTTCTTTGGCGATCGCGTCTTCAAAGGCTTTGGCTTTGGCATCGAAATCGGCACCCATGATGCCGGAGAATTCATGCGTTTTGCGCTGGATGTTAAGACGCGTATCCGTGCCTATGGCCGCGACGAGGCCGTTGAGCATGCCTTCTGCAAAGGTGTCACCGATGACGGTCAGCTGATAGACGTCGCCTTCGGGGAAGGACGTCAGGAAACTCGCCGTGCTATCGTCCTCGGCTGCGTGCGCAACCCCTACCGGATACAGCGCGAACAGCAGACTAGCCACCACAGCAAAGGCGGCAGCGAAGCGGCGGCACTGGGCAATGAACGGTTTCATGGGCTCCGGCTATCAGTCGTCATGCACAGCAAATCACGCCGCGATCCTAGTCGCTTGAGCGCTCCGTTCCAATCCCGAAACGCGTGGCCGCCCACGGCACATAACGGCGGCTTAGCGCCCTGCATGAGCAGTGGCGTGGGCCAGAACCGCGTCCGACGGCCAGCAATCAACCTTCAGTCCGCTGGTCTTTTGATAGAGACCGATTTGCTTGCGCGTGTTCGAGCCGATTTTCCCGTCGGTTTTATCCATCGGATAGCCGAGTGCTTTCAGGCGAACCTGCAAATCGTGAACGGTACGCGTTTTGGGTTGTTCAAACGGCTTCCAGGCCGTCGCGAAATCACCGCCACCGCGAATGCGGTCCGACAAATGACCGACAAACAAAGCGTAGAGATCCGACGTATTGTAGAGGCGGATAACTTTGAAATTTTCGGGTGCCAGAAAGGCCGGCCCGTAGGCTCCCGCCGGCATCATCAAATAGGCTAACTGCTGCAATTCATCTGCACTAAATGATTTCTTGCGCGCCGGTTGATAGCCAAGCTGCACCCACTCGGCAATTGGCCGCGCGTCGGGGGGACCTTCGAGCGAACAATTGGTTTTCTCGCCGGGCAGAACTTCGTAGCCCCAGCCGTCGCCGCGGACCCAGCCCTTGCCCTTCAACTGCTCTGCCGCAGACGCGAGAGCGTCGGGAATCGAGCGCCAGATATCGGTCTTGCCATCTCCGTCGCCGTCAGCGGCAAATTTCAGGTATTCGGTTGGCATGAATTGCGTGAGGCCGACGGCGCCAGCCCACGACGATTTCATGTCAGACCGCGGAATACCCAGTTCAAGCATTTTCAAAGCCGCCAGGAATTCTTGGCGGAACATATCCTTGCGCTTGCCGGTGTAGGCGAGTGTCGCCAGCATTTGAATGGCATCGTGGGGAAGAGAATAACTACCGTATGCCGTTTCGCGGCCCCAGATAGCGACAAGGATATACGGATCGACGCCGCTCGTTTGTTCAATGCGCTTTAAAGCGGCCTCGTACTTCTTGAAAAATACCCGGCCGTCAGCAGCGAGCTTTTCCATATACGGCTTCGAGATATAGTCGGCTGCTGTCTTCGTGAACTCGGCCTGTCCCTGATTGTCGACAACCGGGCGGCCTGGCAGATCAAGGTCGGGAATTCTGTAGTCCGGTTCGAGGCTGGCAATCGCGGTATCAAACGTCTTGCGCGAGACACCAAGCTTCTGCGCGTCGGGCCAGACGGATTGCAGGAATGCACGAAAACCGTCGTCCGCACGCGCCGGAATTACGGCTGACAGCGCACCCACCGCAACGATCGTTGCGGCAAGCGCGAGCCGCACAAGGGCTATGGGGTACTTGGGCAGCAATCGCGCCTCCGTAGCAAATTGAGCGAAGCGCACATATGGCACGCTTCGCCCGTCAACATGCTGCTATTCGGGGCTTTTTTACGGCTTCACGAGGCGGCTTTGAGGTCATCGACGCGCTTTTCCCAAGCCAACGCTTGAGCGACGATCTGATCGAGATCATCGTGCTTAGGTTGCCAGCCGAGTTCGCTGCGGATTTTTGCCGATGCAGCAACGATTGCCGCCGGATCGCCCGGGCGGCGCGGCGAAAGCTTAACGGTGAAATTAGAACCCGAAACGCGCTTCACGGCGGCAATGACGTCATGCACCGAAAAGCCTTTGGAATAGCCGCAGTTGTAGATGTTCGAGGCGCCGCCCTTGCGCAGATACGCTAAAGCGGACATGTGCGCGCGGGCAAGATCCTTGACGTGGATGTAATCGCGGATGCAGGTGCCATCGGGTGTCGGATAGTCTGTGCCGAAGACTTCCATCTGCGGCCGTTTGCCAAGTGCCGTTTCACAAGCGACCTTGATCAGGTGGGTTGCCTTTGGCGTCGACTGGCCGGAGCGGCCCTGCGGATCAGCGCCCGCAACATTGAAATAGCGCAGCGCGACATAGCGGAAATCATGAGCGACAGCCGTATCCGCCAGCATAACCTCTGTCATCAACTTCGACGAGCCGTACGGCGACATGGGTGCGGGAACAGCCAATTCGCTGACCGGATTTTCCTTTGGGTTGCCATAAACCGCAGCCGTCGATGAGAAGATGAAATTCTTGACGCCCGTTTCGACGGCGGCTTGCATCAGGCCGCGCGATTTGGCGGTGTTGTTGAGATAGTAGTACAGTGGATCGGCAACCGATTCCGGCACCACAATCGAGCCGGCAAAGTGAATAATGGCTGTTACGCCGTTGGCCTTGATGGTCGCCTTGACGAGTTCAGTATCTGCAATGTCGCCAACAACCAATTTAGCCCCTGGTGCGACAGCCCAACGGAACCCTGTTGACAGATTATCGATGACGACAACCGTCTCGCCCGCGTCGAGAAGTTCCAAGACCATATGGCTGCCGATATAGCCAGCGCCGCCCGTGACAAGTACGCTCATAGTTGCAACACCGCTCCGAGTTCTGTAGGCACTTTTTTGCGTGCCGCGGGCAAACACCTGCAAAGCTGGCGCGCCGGGTCACCGCGTTAACCTCACGTCCTGGCAAAAGGTCATTCAAGACTTGCGCCACTGCCTAACACACGAAGTTTAACACCCTTTTAGACGTGTCTGGAGAGATGCATGACCCGCCCCATTCAGCCGATCCGCAAGGCCATATTCCCCGTTGCGGGCCTCGGAACGCGCTTTCTCCCGGCCACAAAGGCGATGCCTAAGGAAATGCTAACGATTGTTGACCGCCCGGTTATTCAGCACGTTGTCGATGAAGCCCGTGCCGCCGGCATCGAGCATTTTGTCTTTGTCACAGGACGGAACAAAGGTGTCATAGAGGACCACTTTGACAGTCAGTATGAGCTGGAACGGACGCTCGCCGATCGCGGCAGAAAGGCCGACCTGGACAGCCTGCTGCACGATCTGCCCGGCGCTGGCCAGACCAGCTTCACCCGCCAGCAGGCCCCGCTCGGGCTTGGACATGCGGTGTGGTGCGCCCGCGACATCATCGGCGACGAGCCTTTTGCACTGCTGCTGCCGGATATGCTGCACCACGCCAAGACTCCTTGCCTTGCCACGATGATGGCAGCCTACAACACGCACGGTGGCAACCTGATTGCAGTCGCCCCAGTGCCTGACGATCAGACGCATCAATACGGCATCGTCGGCGTGACAGACGCCAAGGCGCAGGTTTCAGAAATCACAAAAATGGTTGAAAAGCCGCCGCGCGGAACGGCGCCGTCGAATCTGCATATCACCGGCCGCTATATTCTTCAGCCCGAGATTTTTGATCTTCTTGGCAAGCAGGAGCGCGGAGCCGGAGGCGAAATCCAGTTGACGGACTCAATGATCCGCTTAATGGACGGTGCTAAGCAACCCTTCCATGCCGTCCGCTTTGACGGCAATGTCTATGACTGCGGCTCGAAGATCGGCTTCCTCACCGCCAACGTCGCTTACGCGCTTGAGCGCGACGGACTTGGCGATGAGTTGCGGGCAGAGCTAAAGAAGCTTCTCTAGTAAGCAGGGCTAACGCCGCAAACGCACGCCCATCATGATTTCGTCGGC
>JAYUCQ010000276.1:0-4340 GCA_043740265.1 Hyphomicrobium sp. | reverse complement strand
AACAGCCCCGGCGGCACGACGACCGGCGGCGAAGCGCTGTTCGAAGGGCTGCGCGAAATTGCGAAAAAGAAGCCGCTGGTGGCGCAGTTTGGCACCGTCGCGGCGTCGGCTGGATACATCGTCGGATTGGCGTCGGATCACATCGTCAGCCGCGGCAACACGATCACCGGGTCCATCGGCGTGCTGGTGCAGTGGCCGGAGGTGACGCAGCTGCTCGATAAGATTGGCGTCAAGGTGAACGAGATCAAAAGCGGTGTTTTGAAAGCCTCGCCGTCGCCGTTCGAACCTTTGAACGAGGGCGCGCGCAAGGTCACCGAGGGGATGGTGAACGACGGCTTCAAATGGTTCCTTTCGCTGGTTGAAACCCGGCGCGGGATAAAGCCCGCCGACGTTCCAGGCCTCATGGACGGGCGCATTTTCTCTGGCCGGGAGGCCCTGCAGGTCAAACTGGTCGATCAGATTGGCGGCGAAGATGAAGCGGTCGCCTGGCTGAAAGACGAGAAGAAGGTCGATAAGGACGCCAAAGTCGTCGATTGGAAGCCGGATTCGTCCTTTGGCCCGTCGTTCCTAGGGGTCAAGGGCATGGCGGCGCTGGCATTTGGCAAAATTCTCGGTCCGCAGGCAGCCGACGCCGCCCGTGCGCTCTTTCCTGACCACGGGATTTCTGCATACGCCCTTGACGGTCTCGTTTCGGTTTGGCATCCTTCTGAAAAATAAAGACAATTGATCGCTAAGGCTGGGGAGCGAACCGTGATCAAATCAGAACTGGTGCAGAAAATAGCAACGACACACCCGCATCTTTACCATCGGGATGTCGAGCGCATCGTCAACGTCATCTTCGATGAAATCGTTGATGCGCTGGCGCGCGGTGACCGCGTTGAGCTGCGCGGCTTTGGGGCGTTTACGGTCAAGCACCGTGGCGCGCGTCAGGGCCGCAATCCACGCACTGGAACAACGGTCTCGGTGGCCGAGAAATTCGTGCCGTTCTTCAAGACGGGCAAAGAACTTCGCGACCGCTTGAACAATGCCAAGAGCCAGCATTGAGCTGTTAGGCCAGAGAGCTAAGGTTTTTGTTTTCGTCATCCCCGCGAAGGCGGCGATCCGTCCGAGCTTAGATTTTATTTCCAATTGCCTGTTGGACGAATCCCCGCCTTCGCGGGGATGACGCCATGGCAAGCTGGATCGAACGAGTTACGATAAGACTATCTGACGACAGTGAAGCACTGAGCTAAGTGATTTAGAGGTGAAGCCGTGTTGAGGCGTATCGTGTCGCTGTTGATTGCGTTTCCGCTCGGCGCGATCCTTGTCGCGATCGCGGTATCGAACCGCCATGCGGTGCAACTAATCCTCGATCCGTTCCGGCCCGAGACGCCAGCTCTCTCGGTTACGCTGCCGTTTTATGCCTATCTGCTGGGCGCGTTAACCCTCGGCGTCATTCTCGGCGGCATGGCAACGTGGATGGGACAAAGCCGCTGGCGGCAGACGGCACGGACACAGGGCCAGCGCGCCGCACGCTACCAAGCTGAAGCCGACAGGCTGGCGCGCGAACGCGACAAGAGCATCGCCATTGGCGGCAAAAAGGACGTTACAATTGCTGGTGCCATTGCTGGCCGCTAGTTAACCGAGAGTTTTGGATGATATTGGATGGCTTGACGTTGTTCGGCCTCGCCGCCGTCAGCTTGATGTTGCTGTTCTACACCTTCGAGGATCGAAGCCCGTGGTGTGTTTTTGGCTTTGCGATGTCGTGTTTTCTCGGCTCGGCCTATGGTTTTATGCAAGGCGCGTGGCCATTTGGTTTGGTTGAAGGTATCTGGGGGTTCATTGCCTTGAAGCGGTGGCAAAGCCGCCGTTTGACCGGTAAGCCAACAGCGTGAAAAGTTCCAGCATGTATGCGATGGCAAAAATATGCGGGATCAACACTGAGTCAGCTCTAGACGCGGCGCTTGATGGCAAAGCCAATTTTATAGGTCTGGTCTTTTTTCCTAAGAGCCCTCGGCACGTAGATCTCGTGACCGCGCGGAAGCTGGCGGATCGCTCCAGACACAAAGCGGACATCGTAGCTCTACTGGTTGATCCGGATAATGCTCAGTTGCGTGAAGTTATGAACGCATTCGCGCCGGACTATGTCCAATTGCATGGCTTGGAGAGCGTAGAGCGCGTTGCAGAAATCAGAGCGCTTGTAGATCGGCCCGTCATCAAGGCGATCGGAGTCGCGCAAGGAAGTGATGCTCGTAAAGGGCTGCTGTATAGGGACGTCGCAGATACGATTTTGTTTGATGCGAAGCCGCCGCAAGGTTCGGCACGGCCTGGTGGCCATGGCGCGGCGTTCGATTGGTCTTTGCTTGACGGCACCATCAAGGATGCGGCTTGGCCGCAGGATATGCAGTGGATGCTGTCGGGCGGACTCAATCCGGACAACGTGGGCGAGGCAATATCCAAGACAGGCGCGCCGGTGGTCGACGTTTCATCTGGCGTTGAAAGCTCGCCCGGCGTTAAGGATGCCGAGTTGATCCGCCGCTTCCTTCAGGCAGTAAAGACCGCTAAGCAGACGTAATATTTCTTCTCCCCATTTTCCTGCGCTTGAAATGGGGAGAGGGTTAGGGTGAGGGGCAGCCGCTTGTTCAGTGTGTGTTGCCGCCCCTCACACACCATGTCGAAGACATGCCATCCGGCATGGCCCTTTCCGCGTGAAGGACGGGGAGAGGGAATTAGCCCGCAAGGATTGCATGATGGCAACGAAGACGCAGAAAACCGCAGAAGCCAAGCTCAACAGCTATTCGACCGGGCCTGATGACAAAGGCTTTTTCGGCTTGTTCGGCGGACGGTTTGTGGCCGAAACCTTGATGCCGCTGATCCTTGAGCTTGAGCGCGCTTACGACGCTGCCAAGGCTGATCCAACGTTTCAGGCCGAGATTGATTATCTCAATTTGCATTACGCGGGCCGGCCGAGCCCGCTCTATTTCGCCGGGCGCATGACGAAAGAGCTTGGCGGCGCCAAAATCTACTTCAAGCGCGACGAGCTCAATCACACCGGTTCGCACAAGATCAACAATTGCCTGGGGCAAATTCTGCTGGCGATGCGCATGGGCAAGACCCGCATCATCGCCGAAACGGGTGCCGGCCAGCACGGCGTTGCGGTGGCAACGGTTTGCGCCAAGTACGGCTTACCGTGCGAAATTTATATGGGCGCGACCGACGTCGAGCGGCAAGCGCCGAACGTGGCGCGCATGAAATTGCTGGGTGCGAAACTGAACCCGGTGACGTCAGGTGCGGGTACGCTCAAAGACGCAATGAACGAAGCGCTGCGCGATTGGGTGACGAACGTCAAAGACACCTACTACCTGATAGGCACGGCGGCGGGTCCGCATCCCTATCCGGCGATGGTCCGCGATTTCCAGTCGATCATCGGCAAGGAAACGCGCGAGCAGATGATGGCGGCGGAAGGCCGCTTGCCGGATACGCTGGTCGCTTGCATCGGCGGCGGGTCGAATGCAATTGGGTTGTTTCATCCGTTTTTGGATGACAAGAGCGTGGCGATCTACGGCGTTGAAGCCGGTGGTCACGGGCTCAATGTCGAGAACGGTCATGCGGCATCAATGACGGGCGGATCGCCGGGTGTGCTGCACGGCAATCGCACATACTTGCTGCAGGATGCGGACGGGCAAATTCTCGAAGGCCATTCGATTTCGGCGGGTTTGGACTATCCGGGCGTTGGGCCTGAACACGCTTGGCTGAAAAACAATGGCCGCGTGACCTATGTTGCGATCACCGACAAAGAAGCGTTGGACGCCTTGCAGTTCTGCACGCGCATGGAAGGCATCATTCCGGCACTGGAACCAAGCCACGCGCTGGCGCACGTCATGAAGCTGGCGCCGTCGCTGCCGAAGGACAACCTGCTGGTCATGAACCTCTGCGGCCGCGGTGATAAGGACCTGTTTACGGTGGCGAAGGCGCTGGGGATGAAGATCTAAGAATGAAAACCGCAACACGTATCGACGCCTGCTTTGCAGCGCTGAAAAAAGACAAGCGGCCGGCGCTGGTGACGTTCGTCTCGGCGGGTGATCCCGATTTGGCGACGAGCGAGAGAATTCTGGCGGGTCTTGCTGGAGCCGGCGCCGACATCATCGAACTCGGCATGCCGTTTTCGGATCCGATGGCGGATGGCCCAGCGATTCAAGCGTCGTCTCTGCGGGCGCTGAAGAACGGTCACACGATGATCAAGACGTTGGCGATGGTCCGCCGTTTCCGCGCCACCGACACGACGACCCCGATTGTGCTGATGGGCTACTACAATCCGATCTATGTCTACGGCAATGAGCGCTTTATTGCGGATGCAAAAG
>JAYUCQ010000275.1:0-1741 GCA_043740265.1 Hyphomicrobium sp. | reverse complement strand
TCAAGAGGAAATAACGGAATCGCGCAAAAGTTTTTTCAGTTGTTGTTGGTGAGTTGTCAGTTGTCCGTGGTCATTGGTCTCTGGTCAGGAAGGAAAGTGCGGAGGGTTTGGCCGTTCTCCTGCATATGTGAGCGTCACCTTTGTAGGTAACGGCTGAAGTCACGGCGCACAGGCTAGCAGCCCGTTGAAAAAGTCCTTTAGCTAGCTACACTATACGCCAGCCGATTCGCGTGGCGATCAAGGAGGTTGGGATGGCGTTGGGTAAACGAGCGACGGAGCAGCAGGGGGACTTGTTTGTGCTGGCGAACCGCCTGCCGCGGTCGCCTGGGCATGTGTTCTACGAGAAGCTGAACGGCTTGTTGGCCGAGGCCGGCTTTGATGCGTGGGCCGAAGCGCTGTGCCAGCCGTACTACGCCGCCGAAGTCGGCCGGCCAGGCATTCCGCCTGGAACCTACTTCCGCATGCTCTTGACCGGCTACTTTGAGGGGATCAATTCGCAACGGGGGATCGCCTGGCGGTGCAGCGACTCGCTCTCGCTGCGTGACTTTCTGGGTATTCCCCTGGGGGAAAAATCTCCTGATCACTCGTCCCTCTCGACCATCCGCCTGCGGCTGCCGCACGAAGTTCACGAGGCGATGTTCGTGTGGGTGCTGGGAGTCTTGGAGCAGAAGAAGCTGCTCAAGGGGAAGACGGTCGGCGTCGATTCCACCACGCTGGAAGCGGATGCGGCCATGAAGAGTATCGTGCGTCGAGACACGGGCGAAGACTGGAACAAGTATCTCACGCGGCTGATGCAAGCGGAGGGTCTCATCGCCGCGGGAGCCGATCCGCCCAGCGCCGAGGAACTGCGAAAGTTCGACAAATCCCGCACGGATAAGAAGGTTTCCAACGCCGAGTGGATGAGTCCCAACGATCCCGATGCCCGGATCGCCAAGATGAAAGACGGCACGACGCACTTGGCGTACAAGGCCGAGCACGTGGTCGATCTGGAGACCTCGGCCATTTTGGCCGCCGAGATTTATCATGCCGATCAGCACGACACGGCGACGTTGGAAGACAGTTTGCATCAGGCGCAAACCAACCTGACGGAGGCCGGCAGCGAGACGCAGATTGAAGCAGCGGCCGCCGACAAGGGCTATCATTCCAACGAATCGATCACCGACCTCCGCGAGCATACGACCTATCGCACGTACATCCCCGAACCGCAGTTGAAACACGCCCGCGTCTGGACCGATAAGCCGCCGGAGCAGCAGGCAGCGGTGTCTGCCAACCGGCGGCGGACGCGCGGCGAACATGGCCAGAAGTTGCAGCGGCTGCGGAGTGAGCGGACCGAACGCACCTTCGCGCACGTCTGCGAGACGGGAGGGGCCAGAAGAACTTGGCTGACCGACATCGAGAACGTCCGCAAGCGCTACTTGATCTCCGCTGCGGCGCACAACCTGGGGTTGCTCATGCGCTCGCTCTTCAAAATGGGCACGCCACGGGGCCTGCAAGAGTTCAAGACCGACGTAGAAGGGGGTGCTTCGTCTGTTTATCTTGCCTGGATTGCCATCACACGACGCCTGAACGCCCTTTGGCAATTCTACAACTCACCAGTCGATTCCAGAACCTCCACCACCGCTCCCGCACGCCTCGCCTTCGCCGCCTGAAAACAAGGAGTATTTCAACGGGCTGCTAGCAACTCCGTCGCCGGTTTAGCCGGGCATCCGAACGCCAACTTTGCCGTAGCGTCGGTAATAGC
>JAYUCQ010000274.1:0-1746 GCA_043740265.1 Hyphomicrobium sp. | reverse complement strand
TGCCGTCTTGGTCAGGCGTTCGCGCTTGTGTGGAGCGGCTCTGCGTTTGGCGGCGCGGCATAAACGGCAACTCCGAGCCCTCGCCGCGCAAGTGCAGGGGTGGCTCTGCCTGCCACGCCGTCAGTTCCAGATCAATCGGCTCGTTTGCTGCGCGGCTCCAAATTTCGACTGTCGTTTCAGGCGGTATGCAGGCATCAAGCAAAAATCGATGCCAGACGCATTCCGGCTCTACCCCGTCGAAAGTTTGCGTAGTGAAGGTTGCTTCATCGACGTATCGCGGACGACTCTGCGCTATTAACGGCAGCCAGTTCTCACTGAAATCGTAGTAAACGTTCGCGCCCGCAGCGACCAATCCCTTACCGCCAAAAAGACGCATCGGCAGATGCTCCGAGACCGGCGACCATTCGAGTTGCCCTTCCGTCTGGCACAAACTAAATGCATAAGTTTGATTTCCGTCATCAGCGGCAACATACAGCCGATCACTCACCTCCTCGCCATGGTCTCCCATGTGCTCCGGCACAAATGCGATGTCGTAACCGACCAGTCTGAACTTACTGGCATCGTCCGCCTCGATGCGTGGCAGCATGGCCTCGGTCGATACTTCCCCGATGCGTTGGGCCAGATCGTAGCGGTAAATTTTTGAGAAGCGCGCGTTGGGGTCTGGATCATGATCCAGAATCAATACCGTGCCATCCGCCAAAGCTTCGATCGCTATCGGATCGATGGCCGCCAGCGGCGAGGCAATTTCGAGGGGCATGCTTCGCGGGAATGTGCGGCGTCCACCCGACGGCGGGTTGCTGGCGTCCAACGGTTGAAAGTCTTCAACCTCGGCCAGTCCCAGATCCAGGTCCTGTTGCCCTGTGTGAATGAGGTTGAAGCGGCAATCAAGTCCCCAGTAGCAGCGGTTGACGCGATCGAGAATCCACACGCCGCCCCCCGGCCTCGCAGCAATGTCGAAAGGCGTGAAAGCCACTTCGGACGGCCATAGCAGTTGGCGCGGTTCGCCCCCGGCGTGCAGATCGAAAATCAACAGGCCGGCAGGCTCTAAGACGCCGGCAACCAGATAATGATCTTCCGTTACGGCCAGTCCGCTAAACGGTAGGGCAGCCGGTGGCAGTGCCGGTTCTCGCGGTTGAAACTCGCCCAGACGTGTTTGCTTGCAACAGCTACTCCCGAGAGCCGGGGACCAGAAATCGGAAACGAGCTGACTGCCCGAAGAACGGACGCGGATTTTCAAACCCGTCTCATCGACCCAATACCAGTTGCCATAGCGGTCACGCCCCGCCCCCCGCCGATTGATCAAATCCGGCCGCGTGTCTTTCGGCGCAGCAATGAAGTTGAAAAGGCGTGGCCGCAAAGTCAGCTCGGCACGCTCATCGTTGAAAGCCAGTTCGCTTGCCTCTGCCGCTGGCGGCGAGTTGGTGTCCCACGACTTACGCAGCTCAGTGCCGGCGACCGTGCACCGCGCCCAGTCGTCGCGTCCCAACAAAAGATGAAAGCGTGTTCCGTTAGCGTCCACGACTAACACTCCTCCGGCACGACGGGCACTGGTACGATCCTTGTCGGACCGGGGATTGTTGGCGTTGTCTGGCCGCGCAGTTGATCCAGGTCAAGCGGGTCGCCCACTATTACCGAAATACCCGCGACGCGCGGCAGTTCCAAACCGCTCATTGTGATCTGTGGTACAGAAGGCTTGGTGCCTTCCGCAACCTTCACGTCGTTAATCAACAGCACTCCCTCCACGCG
>JAYUCQ010000273.1:0-10545 GCA_043740265.1 Hyphomicrobium sp. | reverse complement strand
ATCGTGGCACGCCGTCGGCTTCTGGGGGTTTGTATCGCATGCCGTTTTGAACGGCGGGGACCACAGCGTTCAAATTGCGTCGACGCCAGCGCCACCAGCAGCACGCGCAGAGCCTTTCGCCGTGTCACCAATTGTCACCGGCTCGCTCGCACCGAATGCCGCGCCAACTGGTGCCTGCATGGCACTTGCCATGAACCGTTCAAACGGCGCGACGTCGGCATCCAAATGCAATGCAGACGCTCAGCCGTTGCGCGATGCTGGACGCGGACGGCGCACTGACCGGCTTCTGTCAGTGGATGACCGCTTGCAGGACAAGACAGCGTGGACTGCCGCCACTGCGGTTGATCAGAAAGCTCCCGGCGAAAGCCTACAGCAGCTGCCCGCCGAGTCTGATTTCGATTTGACGATTACGCCCGTGCGGTGACAGCTCAAGCCGCTCTCTGCTTCACCCGCTCCGCCCGCCACGACGCAGGCACCCTCACAATGAAGCCCGTCGCCGGCGCGATCTTGATTTTGTCGAGACGTAGCGGGTTTAAACTCCAGGCGCTGGCCAAGCGTAGCACCTGTTCTTCCGTCGGATAGAGAACGATGGCGCCACCGGCGTCACCCTTGCGGCCTTTGATGCCGCGCAGATCATAGAGCTTCAGACCGAGCACCTTTTCCTCGGGCGTGAGCCGTCCCTTTTCCAGCACGACGCCGCTATCGCCAATGACGAAGGCGCGAACCATTTTGCCCTTGTGGAGCCGGGCCCATCCGAACAGGTCAATGATTGGAAAAGCAGCATAGTATTGAACATCCACGAAGCGTTTCGACAGGGCCGTCAGCAGCGGCGTCAGTTTGTCGATAAACGCGTTTCCGAGAGGGTGCGGCAGCGCCACGCCGGCAATCAGCGTCCAGCCCTTCACCGGCGGCGCAACGAAGACGTAAGCGTCACCGAGGTGAACGTCATAAATCGTGCCGATGCCGGAATTCCAATTGGCAGCAACGCCCCCTTCGAGGCCGAGGCAAGCCATGACTGCCGCAGTATCCTCGCTCTTCACAGCCAGCCACGACATGCCGTAGCCGAAGGGTTTCGGCTGATCCGGGGCTTCGGCAAACACGATGCGCCGGTCCGAAAGCCGGGGCGCGACGCCGAACGCAATGACCGCCACAGTCAGTCCAACAAGAACAAGGATTAGCGGCGTGATCACAGCGGCAGTGGCCCCTCAGATGCAGCAACCCCAATTGTCCAGCGCCGCGGGATTCCCTGCAAGGTTCGCCGCCAGCTGACCTGGGGACAAACCGGCCGGGCCACACTCGCTTGCCCCAAAAACGAAAACGGGGCCCCACTTCATCAAAGAAGGGGGCCCCGATCCGAAGACTTTGAGCATACAGGTTCTTATGGAAGCGTGACTGCCATCGAGAAGAACAACCTTTGGTCCGAATTCTTATGTCCAAGCGACAAGTCAGCGACATCGTTAGGAATGCTGGTGTCCCAGTAACGGAGATCGAACGTGAACTTCTCGACAGCGACCTTCACGCCAGCATTCCAGTAAGTGTATTGGTCGTCAGCGTTCCAAAAGCCCAGTAGACCACCAGCGCGAGCGGTCGAAGCAGTGCCATAAAAGGCGTTGGTGCTTGCATCAGAGAAGCCGAGTTGTCCAGAAAGTGTAGGCGTGAATATGCCCACTGCCGGCAACGTATACGCAACCGTACCTTCAACCGACACGTTCTCCGGCGACGCGAGATCCTGATCGGGTGTGTAATAGACGGTACCGGTCAGAGAGAGATTTGTAATCGGCGTAATTGTGCCTGAAGCCTTGAGCTCAATGTAGTCGGTATCCCATGAGCTGACGGTGCCCTTTGTCCGGTAGTAGTAGTAGAGCAATCCAAAATCCCAGCTGACGGGGCCCGTGACCGGCCGGATGCCGACATAGACGTCCTGCTCCCAGGGGCCAAGGCAGCCCGAGGTGGCACACGTGTCGATGTTCGACGTCCAGAGGCCCAAGTAGGCGATGCCATACGTGAACTCCAAGTAGGAGTTAACCGTCGGATCGCTTTGGGTGAAAGAGATGCCGCGGAACAAGTAGTCGCTGGCACCCGTGACTGTCCAAGTGTAGCCGAACGCGGGAGCCGCGGCTGGAGCTGCGTCGTCACCAGCGCGGGCAACTGTGCCCATACCAGCTGCCAAGAGCGCTGCCGAGCCTGCGACTGCCGCGTACTTTTTGAAATTCGAAAGCATTAGTTGGACCCCCGTCCCTGAGATGAAGCGCACACCGCGCCTGAGGCGAACGCGATTCTGATCGCTTGAATGATAGGAAACCTGTTTCATCTGAGGGACACAAGGGTTTCATGCGTATGTCAACCGAGGTATTGGGCGGTTGTCACCAAAAGGCAACGCTGCCCGGCCAAAGGGCGCAGAAATCCTGAGAACTGCATCGGAATCTGGCACATTTTGTCAGCCACACTGGCCGCCGGGCGACCTTGCCCAGCACCGGACCGGCCCTCTGGACGAATCGCGGGCTTGCGTCTTGCAACAGTTGCCTGCCATTTTCGGCTTTATCCTCCCCCTGGCTGGAAATCCCTTAAATGCCCCCAGTTTCGACCAACGCCCAGCCGGACGCGGCCAACGTCGTTTTGATCACAGGAGCCGCGCGCCGGATTGGCCGCGCCATCGCCCTCGATATGGCGGCGCATGGCTGGGCGGTGGCTATCCACTATCGAAAATCAAAAGTAGAGGCTCAAGCGCTCCGGGCCGAAATCCAAAATGCCGGCGGCACGGCGGAAGTGTTTGAAGCCGATCTCGCAAGTTTGAGCGCACTCGACCGGCTGGTTGCGCAGTGTACCCAAGCGCTTGGGGCGCCCACATGCTTGATCAACAACGCGTCCGAGTTTCTGCTCGACAGCGTGCAGTCGACAGAAGAAGCCACCTGGGACACCCACCTCGATATCAATTTGAAAGCCCCGGTGTTTTTAGCTCAAGCCATGGCCCGGCACCTGCCGGACAATGTGCCCGGCAATATCATCAACATCATTGATGAGCGGGTTTGGAAACTGACGCCGGAATTTTTCTCTTACACGATTTCCAAAGCCGGCCTTTGGACGGCCACGCGTACGCTGGCTCAGGGGTTGGCGCCGCGCATTCGCGTCAACGCCATTGGTCCGGGGCCGGTTCTGCGCAGCGTCCACCAAACCGACGAAGACTTTGCTGCGGAACAAAAATCGACGCTGCTGCACAGCGGCCCATCGCTGCAAGAAATCGCGGCGGCCGTGCGGTTTATTCTGTCGTCGCCGTCGATGACCGGACAAATGATTGCGCTTGATGGCGGCCAGCACCTGACGTGATGCGCATCTGGCTTTGGGCTGCGTGCAACCGGTAAATTCGCCCGCCGATCAAAGGCTTTGCCGCAATAGTTCCCTCAGCCGCTCTTATTGCTGCCCCATTGCGCAGCGACGCTCTGTGGTGAGCCACGGGGGGTTCATATCAATCATTTGTTAACGTTAAGCGCCTATGAACTTAGCAGTTCTGTAAGGCGCTTCTCACGAGGGGTGTCGCGTAAAATGGGTGTTTCCATGATGTGCCGCGTTCGGGCGCGCTATGCGTCCGTGTTGGCAACGGCTGTATCGGCTGTTGCCCTGTCTTCTGCAGCGATGTCTCTTCCGGCGCATGCCGCCGAACTCCCCCAAATTAAGATTACGTCAAAAAATACGGTGCCTGCGTGCGTGACGCCTGGCCGGTTGATGTCGTTCCTCGAAGCGCGTAACAAAAAGCTCGACGATAAATTTGCGGGCATTGCCGGCGACTATGCCCGCGCCGGCGACGAGTTGCAGATCCGCTGGGACACGGCATTTTTCCAGATGCTGCTCGAAACAGGCAATCTGACGTTCACAGGCGATGTTTCGCCAAAGCAGAATAACTTTGCCGGCCTCGGTGCTACCGGCAAGCACGAGCCGGGTGAAAGCTTCCCCGACGTTGCGACAGGCGTCAAAGCCCATCTCCAGCATCTTCTCATGTATTCCGGCGAGAAGGTCGAGAACCCAGTCGCTGAACGCACACGCAAGGTTCAGGAATGGGGCGTTCTGACCGAATGGCTGAAAACCATCGATGGGCCGATGACATACGCTCAGCTCGCCAAGAAGTGGGCACCGGGTTCGCGCGCCTATGCGCATGATATCGAAAGCGTTGCCGACGCATTTTTTGACGGGCCATGCAAAGCGCCTGATCCAAAGCCCGAGCTGACGGCGTCGGCGAAAGGTGCCGCTGATGCTCCATCTGCAAAAAAGTCTGAAGTGAAGTCTGCTGAAGTCAAGCCCGAGACAAAGTCTGAACCAGCGGCTGAACCGGCGCAGCAGGTTGCCACCGCCGAAGAAGCGGCAGATGCGACCAGTTACACGCCTCCAAAAGTTTCCGGCACCGATCTCGCCAAGCGCGCCAACGACGAAGCCCGCGCCAGCGGCACTTATGTTCGCTCGAACCTCGGTGCTGGAATGCTCGCAGCTCTTGGCCTTGGCGGTAAAACAGATGCCGCGCCAGCCGCCGCTGCAACCTCCGACGCAACACCCGCAGACGCGCCTAAAGCGCAGCCCGCCGTGACGATCATCAATGCGGCACCTCCTGCAGCCGAAACACCTACCGCTGCTCTGCCGCCGGAAACAACGGCTAAGGTTCAGGTGGCAGCGCTTGGTGCCGGCACCAAGTCTGCGATCGTACCGTCAGCCGATCCGAAAGCCTCCGCCGCGTCAAAGTGCAAAGTCTGGACGGCAAGCTATGGCGGCAGCCGCGCTGTCATCATCAAGGCCAACGCTGACGCTCAGGACAACTACACCGTCCTCGACGTCAACGACGGCACCGAGCAGCGCGAAGCCGACGCCTACATCGCCGCCTACGCCAAAGGCGGCCAGAAGGTCGGCGAGTTCAACTCATCGACGCAGGCGCTCGATAAAGCCTTCGAGCTTTGCCCGGAAGGTTGAAGCCAGGCCGATCAGGGACTAAGCCCTAAGGGACATAACCCATGAGCGGTTTTCAACTCCCCCCCGATAGCGGCGTCGCGCAGCGCGCGGCGTCCGTGATGGCGAGCCTCGCGACACTGTTGCTGGCTTCAAGCGCGGTCATTGCAGCCCCTGCAATCCGCACGACAGAAACAAACCGCGTGCCGCAATGCGTAACACCGGACCGGCTGATGGCGTTTGTGCGCGAGCGCAATCCGTCGGTTGATCCGCGCTATCGCGACATCGCCGGATGGTACAAGCAGTATGGTGATGCTTGGCATGTCCGCTGGGATTACGCGTTCTATCAAATGATCCTCGAGACCAATGCGCTGTCATATCGCCGTGGCAACGGGCGGCGCGGTGATGTGCACGAGAAGCAGAACAACTTCGCTGGCATAGGCGCAACGGGACGTGGCGCTCCGGGTGAGCGTTTCCCCGATATAAAAACCGGCGTCCACGCGCAAATCCAGCATCTCGTTGCGTACTCGGGTGAATTGGTTGCCGATCCGGTTTCGGCGCGCACGCAACTGGTGCAAGACGCCGTTATCAGTCAATCGAAGCGGCTGCACCGCGCGGTGACATTTGGCGATCTGGCGCGGCGTTGGGCGACGGATCGCACGTACGCCCGATCCATCGACACAGTGGCAGAACAATTCCGGTTAGGGTATTGCGCGACCGCGCAAGTGACGCCAACCGTGCCCGCGCCGCGACCGGCGATCCGCAAAACACTTGCTGGCTTCGCGCCGCCGTCAGGTCTTGGTGGTCCGCAGCCGCAGAAGCTGGCTGGCCCGGATGATTTGCCGTGGACCGGCGCGTTTGCGCAATCAAATCCTGTGACGTCGCAGCCTGATGCGATGCCGGATGCGCCCGCCGATCGTCAAAACCCCTCTGATAATCCAACGCGTGATCAGAAACCTGTTGCGCCGGCAGCGGGCGAACGCACATCCCCCGACAAGCCGCATAAAGTGCCGCCCGTGCGCACGATCTGGTCGCGCGATGGCGACATCCCCCCAGCCGTGAAACAACAGCGCAATGCGAGCCAGCAACCCGAGACCGCGGCTGAACCGAAAGCATTAGTGACGCCGCCGGCCGCTGCGCCGCTTGCTGTTCAGGCGCCAACGCCACCAGCTGCGACTGAAGACACACCGTTGCTTCCGCATTTCAAAATTGGACCAACGCTCGCCGCGCCGTCGCGGCTCGGTGGTCCGGTTGATGCGCTGCCGCTTGCAGTGGCGCCTGTCCGAATGCTCAACGCGCAAAGTCCAAGCGCGCTCGAAGGAGCACCAACACCGAGCGTCCGCTTCAAAGAAATAATTACCGTGCCGGGAGCGGCACAAACGTTTGACCAGCCGGGAGCGGCACAAGCATTCGACCACCCGCAAGCTGAAAATCAGAACAGCACTCCGGTCAGCGGCGCGTGCAAAGTCTTGACGGCGAGTTACGGCGGCACAAAAACGCTGCTGGTTCGCGCCGCCATCAACGGCGAGATGCGCTACACGGCGCTGACCGTGCTCGATGGTTTCGAGAAGACGATGTTCGATACCTATTCGAAAGCATCTGCGCCCAACGCTGAAATTGTCGGCGAATATCCCGACAAGGACTCGGCCCTTGCGGACGCGCGCGAGAATTGCCCGGGGTAAGTTTAACGGAACTGGTAAACGGATTTTGACTGCGCGCGTTCCCCCGCAAGGGGACTTCCAATTGGTCGCGCCCGGCTCGACGCCCGCGCCGGAGGCGCAAAGTGTTGAGGAGAGTCGCAACGCGCCAACAAAAGAGCCTGTTTACTATAGGTTTTGCTCGGCAGCGTGACGCTCCTGTGGTAGGTTATTTGTATGGTCGGACGTGTGGGTGGTTAAGGGCAGAGCGCTCTTGCCGCCTTTTTTGTTGGGCGTTTGCATTGCGATCCCCTCCCCCTTGAGGGGGGAGGAAGATGCGTGCGCGATTTAGCTCGGCATCACAGCTATCACCGCACGCTCAGTGCCGAGCTAAGTCGCTGGACGCATCAGGTGGGGGTGTTCTGCGGCGCGCGAAAATCTGTCATCTTGCGGAATGGCCAACGAACGCGCTCGCGAACTCCGTCGCACGATGAACGCACCAGAGCGCAAACTCTGGCGCGCATTGAGTAGTCGCAAAGCCGATGGACTGCGATTTCGCCGGCAGCATCCGATTGGAATTTACATCGTCGATTTCATCTGCCTCGAACGGCGGCTGGTCGTGGAAGTTGACGGCAGTCAGCACGCCGAAGAGGCGCAGATCGCAAACGACGAACGACGGACGGCATGGCTCAATATCGAGGGCTATCGCGTACTGCGGTTTTGGGCCAATGAGGTGATGAGCAATACTGAAGGCGTGATTGCGACGATTGTCGACGTGGCTCAATTCCTGCCAGAGCGCGGCACCCCCACCTGATGCGCCATGAGTTACGCCGCGTTTCATTGCTTTGTTGGAAATGCGATGCGCGGCCTAACTCATGGCGCATCTTCCTCCCCCCTCAAGGGGGAGGGGAAGTGCAAGAGTTGAGCGCCGCTGACTCTTCACCGCAACCTACGAGAGTTTGTTTTTCCTACCCTAGCTTCGTGCTAGTGGGAAACCTCATCCGAAAGCGCTCGAATTATGGCTTCAACATTTGAACGCAGTGCGCGAAGAGTTTCTGCCGTAGAGTTCTTTACGGGAATGGCATAGTGTGGCGACTTGTGTCCGTTTGACAGAAACTCAAAGCACAGTGCGCACATCCCTGGAGACTCCGGGTTCTCGTTCATGCTAATGTTAAAACTGTCGGCCATAATCGCTTGCGGCATGTCGAACTCCAAAAAAATGATTCGTAGCAGGTCGAGCATACGCGGAATCTCTGCGGCCCGACACGTGTGCGCCGCTGCTTCAAAGCCAGGACATCTAGCTCGTTTTGCGCCTGGCGCTGGTCTTAGCGCACTAGCGGCTACTGCCCGCCGCTTGGCCCGAGATATTTCAACGCAGCGGTAGACGCGGCGCCGCCGACAACGCAGGGGATACCGAATTCGACTTGGCCAAGCGCGCCAGCCGCGACGCAGCCGAGCGCGAGCACGGTTTGCCCGGCTTGGCCCCACCAATTGTAGGAGCGGACTTTTTCCGGGCCCTTGGCGCGCAATTCTTCGATGGAGGCCATCGCCTGGCGGCGGATCTTGGCGAGCTCTAATGTTTCGGCGGCTTCGATGACTTCGCCCAGCGGCTTTGCAATGTCAGGTTTTTCATCCGCCGAGATGGACTTCAACATTTGCAACAGGTCGCTGTCACGCGAGGCGTTTTGCGCCAGGGTCCATTTGGCCATGCCGCCGATGGTCAGCTTTTCGATTTCGTTTTTGTCAGATGACCACGCCAGCGCTTTGACGATGCGGCGCACGGGCGCTTCAGCGCCGGTGGCGAAATAATAGCCCCAGTTGATGTCGATGGCGGTGGAATCGTCGCCCATCGGCAAATCGGCGAGGACGGGCTTGTTGGCGAACATGAACTTGTCGATGAGCACTTTGCGCGCCGGCATGCGCTCGACGAAACGGCCGAGCATGTCTTTCCAATCGGAGAGACCGGAATAGGCGATAGCCTTGATCAGCAGCACCTGATCTTCAGGCGGCATGGGAAAACAATCGGAGATGAGTTTTTCAGCCGTGTCCGGATTGGAACCGATGACGCCGGCGGTGAAGCCAATGTAGACGCCTGCCTGATCCATATCCTTGGTGATGCCGAACGTGGACATGGCTTTGACGGCGGCCGGGAGACGTTTAGCGTCGGGCTTCAAGCGATAGCCGTTGATCCACACGAGCAGTTCTTCGCTTTTGGCGAACGGCGCGGGCGGTTTTTCTTTTGCCGGTTTTGTTGCGGCAAAGGCTGGGACCGCGAGCGTCAAAAACGCGGCGAGGACTGTCGTCAGGATACGCATACGATTTCCCCCTCGAACAGCTTCCCTGCGGTCAACGGCAAATGTTCGATTTATGAAGGGGTTAAGGGGCACCCCTGGCATGGCCATTTTGTGGCGCAGAGAGTTAGAAAGGCTTGACCCGGCGGCGGCCCGGCCAATATTGACACCATGACCGATAACACCAGCGATGATGAGACGACAGCGGCGGTGGCAGCCGTTGTGGTGCCAGCTGTTGTGGTGCCAGCTGTTGCGGTTTCAGCTGTTACGGTGTCAGGTCCGGACGTCATTGCAAGCTACATTAAACTGCTGCCGACGACGCCCGGCGTCTATCGCATGATCGATAACGGCGGCGATGTGATTTATGTCGGCAAGGCGCGGTCGCTGAAAGCTCGCGTGTCGAATTACGTTCGTGTGGGCGGGCATACCAACCGCATTGCCCGCATGATCGCGGCGACAGTCAGCATGGAATTCGTGACGGTGCGCACGGAAGCCGAAGCGCTGCTGCTAGAAGCCAATTTGATCAAGCGCTTCCGCCCGCGCTTCAACGTGCTGATGCGCGACGACAAGTCGTTTCCGTATATTCTGATCGGCCGCGATCAGGCGGCGCCACAGCTCATGAAGCATCGGGGAGCGCGAGGACGAAAGGGCGACTATTTCGGACCGTTCGCGTCGGCGGGCGCGGTGACACGCACCGTCAACATGCTGCAGCGGGCGTTTCTACTGCGCACCTGTTCCGACAGCGTTTATGAAAACCGGACGCGGCCGTGCCTGCTACATCAAATCAAGCGCTGCTCGGCACCGTGCACCGGCGAGATCGCGCTGCCCGAATACGCCAAGCTGGTTGATGAAGCGGTGCAGTTCTTGCGTGGCGAAAGCCAATCGGTGCGCGATATGTATAAGCGCTTGATGGAGGAGGCATCCGAAAAACTCGACTTCGAAAGCGCCGCTATGTACCGCAACCGGCTGTGGGCTTTGGCGCATGTGACGGCTGACCAGAATATCAACCCCGAGGGCGTCGAAGAGGCCGACGTGTTCGCTGCCTATCAGGACGGCGGGCAGACATGCATTCAAGTTTTCTTCTTCCGCACCGGACAGAACTGGGGCAACCGCGCCTATTATCCCAAGGCTGACCGGTCTTTGAGTGTCGAAGACGTGCTCGATAGTTTCGTAGCGCAGTTCTACGACGACAAACCGGTGCCGCGTTTGATTCTGCTGTCGCACGAGGTCGCCAACCGCGAAATTCTTGCCGAAGCACTAACAATTAAATCCGAGCGCAGGATCGAAATCCGCGTGCCGTCGCGGGGCACCAAATCCGGGCTTGTCGAACATGCGTTGCAGAATGCGCGGGAAGCGCTTGGGCGCAAACTGGCGGAGAGTTCGTCGCAAGCGCGGCTGCTGGCCGGCATCGCCGAGCGCTTTGGATTGGCTGCAACACCGCGGCGCGTCGAGGTGTTCGACAACAGCCACATCTCAGGCACCAACGCCGTCGCCGCGATGATCGTTGCTGGCGCGGATGGATTTGTGAAAGGACAGTACCGCAAATTCAACATCAAAGATCAAAGCACCGCGCCCGGCGATGACTACGCCATGATGCGCGAAGTGCTGACGCGGAGATTCAAGAGAGTGGTGGACGATTCCCCTCCCCCTGGCGGGGAGGGGTCAGGGGTGGGGGGAATCCCAAATGCCAA
>JAYUCQ010000272.1:0-4377 GCA_043740265.1 Hyphomicrobium sp. | reverse complement strand
GTTGGTACTGTCGGCGTTATCACGCCTTTCAACTTCCCCGTTATCCTGGCGATGCGCTCGGTTGCGCCCGCGCTCGCGCTCGGCAATGCGGTCATCTTGAAGCCTGACAGCCGAACGGCGATCAGTGGCGGGTTGATCATCGCGCGCATTTTCGAGCTGGCAGGTTTGCCCGCTGGCGTGCTGCATGTTCTCCCCGGCGACAGTGAAATTGGCGCGGCGCTCGTCGAGCATCCATCCGTTTCGTTGATTTCATTCACAGGATCGACGGCCGTAGGCGCAAAGGTCAGCTCTGCCGCCGCTGCGCACCACAAAAAAGCGCATCTCGAACTGGGCGGCAATAATGCGCTGATTGTTTGCCGCGACGTCGACCTCGAAAAGGCCGTTGCGTGCGGCATGTGGGGCTCCTTCAACCACCAAGGTCAGATCTGCATGGCAACCGGCAGGCACATCGTGCATGCCTCGTTGGCGCGCGCGTATGCCGCCCGAATGGCAGAGCGGGCAGACAGTTTACCGGTTGGCGACCCGGCCTCGGGAGATGTCGCTCTTGGCCCCCTGATCGACACGCGGCAGCGGGATCGAGTCCACAAGATGGTGAGCGACAGCATAGCCGGCGGTGCGGAATTGCTGGCTGGAGGAACGTTCGAAGGGCTGTACTACCGGCCTACCGTTCTCTTCGACGCGATGGGCGCAAGCCGGTGTTTTAACGAAGAGATCTTCGGTCCGGTCGCTGTCATTGCGCCTTTCGAAACAGATGAAGATGCCGCGCGCATTGCTTCGTCGACCAGCTATGGCCTCGTGCTCGGCGTTCTCACCAACGACGTTATGAATGCGCTCAGACTATCGGAGTTGGCGCCGACCGGCATGGTTCACATCAACGATCAAACGGTGGCCGACGAGCCGAATGCGCCGTTTGGCGGTTTGGGCCACTCGGGTTCAGGTGGCCGTTTTGGCGGCTTTGCTTCGAACCTGGATGCCTTCACCAACACACAGTGGGTCACAATCCGAGCTGAAATAGCCAGCAACCCATTCACGGGGGGCTAAGCGATGGACCTCAGCAAATTAACGCCCGCCATTGATTTCCACGTGCATTTCGTGCCGCAAGTTTATCGCGATGCCCTCGCCGCCGCCGGAATTGAACGACCGGACGGGATGCCCGGCATCCCGGCCTGGAGCGAAGAGGAAGCCCTCGCTTTTATGGGGCGCTTTGCCATCGAAAAGAGCATTCTGTCGATTTCGTCGCCGGGACTTTTCTTTGGAGATTTAGCGGCAACCCGTCAGCTCGCACGCATCGTCAATGATGAAGGCGCCGCGCTTTGCCGTCGGCATCCCAATCAGTTCGGCTTTTTCGCATCGCTGCCAATTCCCGACGTAGCCGCATCGTTGGTGGAGATTGATCGCGCGTTCGACGAACTCGGCGCCAGTGGCATCATTCTCATGAGCAATTACGGCGGTGTCTACGTCGGCGATCCCGCCTTCGAACCCATCTTTGATGCGCTCGATAAACGAAGCGCGATCGTTTTCCTTCATCCAACGTCGCCGCGGCATGTTGGGCCGGAAGATGTCCCATTTCCTCCGCCGCTGTTCGAGTTCCTGTTTGATACGACGCGCGCCGTCAGCACACTGATCTTTTCGCGTCGTCTGGAAACCTACAAGAACATGCAGCTCATTGTCGCCCACGCGGGGGCGGTGTTGCCGAGCCTTGCCGATCGCATCGACGCAGTCGGCAATCGGCTGGTGAAGAGCGAGGGCGGCCCAATCCTCGTCATCGAACAACTGAAACGGCTCCACTACGAACTGGGCGGGTTTCCGGCACCGCATCACTTGGCTGCGCTCCGCACCTTGGCATCTGACGAGCAACTGCTGTGGGGCACTGATTGGCCCCACACCTTAGAGCCGATGATCCAAAAAAGTCAGAAAGCATTGATCGACTCAGGACAATTATCGCCACAGGCGATCGACGCCGCACGACTGCACAACGCACGGCGGCTGTTGAAAACAGCCGCGCCTGGCAACCACAACTAAACCTTGGGAAAATGTTGATGACCAATCCCACTCGTTCCTCACAATCCTTGCGGCAGCGCTTGTGCGAGCACGAGCCTCTACGCGGATCTTTCGTCAAACTGACCGGCGGCCATTCGATCGAGATGCTTGGCGCGGTCGGCTTCGATTTCGTTGTCATCGATGCCGAACATGGCCCGTATGGCCGCGAGGCAACCGATCTCAGTCTGATGGCCTGTCGCGCCGCAGGACTCGCCGGGATTGTCCGTGTCTCCGACCATTCACGCTCATCATTGGAGGGCGCTCTCGATCTTGGTGCGGCCGGACTTCTCGTTCCGCATGTGGACAACGCGCGCGCGGCTGAACAGCTCGTGAAGTCATGCCGTTATCAGGGTGGTCGGCGAGGCTTTTCAGCAGCGACCCGCGCCGGCGGCTACGGCACGGTAACGAGAGCGGACCACATGCTCCGCTCCGATTCAGACGTCGCGTTGATTGCCATCATCGAGGACGCCTCTGGTTTGGAAGAATGCGACGCGATCGCAGCGATGAACGGAATCAATGCCGTCTTTATTGGCCGCGGTGATCTCGCTGTCTCACTGGGTGTCGACAGTCTCGATGCGCCAGAGGTCCAAAATGCATGTCGCCGGATATTTGAGGCGGCACGGGCCGCAAGCAAGCCAGCCTGGGCAATGGCCAGCAGCCCGCAAGAAGCGAAATTGCTTCGCGACGCCGGAGCAAGCGGGCTGATCCTTGCATCCGATACCTCAATGCTGATCGACGGGGCCAGGCGCCTACTGGCTGCTTGAACCATAAATCAAACCATACGGAAATGGCGAAAATGGCGAACATTGGTAACGGAATAATTGGGGATGTCGCCTCGGCCGATGAACCCGTCATGGACATCGCCCATGTTGGTCACGTCGAACTCATGACGCCCAAGCTGGACGAGAGCGCGCGCTTCTTCGTTGATGTGCTTGGCATGTCTGAAGCCGGCAGCGAGCCCGGTTCGCTCTATCTCCGCGGCTGGGACGACTATGAGCTGCACTCTCTCAAATTAACGGCGTCGCAGCAGCCCGGACTGGGTCATGTCGGTTTTCGCACGCGCAGTTCTCAAGCACTGAAGCGGCGCGTCAGCGTGATCGAGAGAAGCGGGCGGGGCATTGGATGGCATGACGGCGATTTGGGACATGGCCCGGCCTATCGGTTCAGCGAACCCGATGGCCATCTTATGGAGGTCTACTTTGAGACCATCCGATACGCGGCCCCAAATGGCGAACGCCCTTACCTGAAAAATCAGGCGCAAAGATTTCCGGCGCGGGGCGCCAATATCAGAAGATTCGATCATTTTAATCTCGTCTGCGCAGAGCCTACGGAAAATCGGCATTTTTTCGAGCGGGTGCTTGGACTCCGCACGACGGAAATGACTGTCGACGCCGACGGAAACGAAATCGGTTTTTGGATGACGGCGACCAACAAAGGCTATGATCTGGCCTACGCCCGCGATGGAAAAGGCAGGCGTGGACTTTTTCACCATGTGGCCTTCGCGCTGGATAGCCGTGAAGAAATTCTGCGCGCCGCAGACATATTCAATGAATGTGGCGTGAAGATCGTCGATGGCCCCCATAAGCACGCCATTCAACAGACCTTCTACCTCTACGTCATCGAGCCCGGCGGAAACCGGGTAGAATTGGCCAACGCTGGAGCGCGGCTTGTCCTGGCCCCTGACTGGGAACCGGTCGTCTGGACGCCCGAGGAACGTGCTCGCGGCCAGGCTTGGGGCGCGATGCTGTCTAAATCTTTTTATGAATACGCCACGCCCAACATCGGCGCTGGCGAGGCGGCCCAGTTGTGACGATGCCTTCGGCCCTTCATGACAATGGCGTTTTCGTAACGGCGTTCGCCGAAACGCTGCAAGGCTTGTCGGCGTATTGGCACGATGTCGACACCAAGCATGGCGCGAGCGCTCACCTAGCCTTCATCGAAGGTGGCGTGTTCGCGACGAGCCTTCGCGAATATTCGGGTCGCGAGGCCATTCAGGAGTTCTATCGGGCCCGCCATGGCAAAGGCCCTCGTGTATCACGTCATCTCGTGACGAATTTGCTTATGGAGATGATCGAACCCGAGCGCAGAAATTGGCGGTGGATTCTGATCCTGCATGCAGCTGATGGCGAAGCAATTCTTCCTTCCGAGCCGGCAATCATGATCGCGGATGTCGAAGATGAAGCCGTCCGCGGCAATGACGGCATCTGGCGGCTGAAATCGCGCCGTGTCACACCTCAATTCAGGAGTCTGACTCCAACGACGGGCTGAGCCGATGCTGTATTTCGATCCGCGGCGAGAACCCGGTTTCCGCCGAACCATATTCAACGCGATCGTGAC
>JAYUCQ010000271.1:0-10570 GCA_043740265.1 Hyphomicrobium sp. | reverse complement strand
GTGTAGGCTTGGATTACGCGACGGCGCGTTTTAAGGAAACTTTAGCGCTGTCACTCCACGGCGGCATTTACGCTAGACTTGACCGGCCCGTCTTCGATGCTGGGCCATCCATTTTGCGACATAGGGTTCTCACCGAGTTGATCGGCCGCTTCGGTGGATCCACGGCAAAGCCTGAGCTGTCCGAAATCGAGTCTCTGCTGGCCCGCATCGACGCCGCAAAAATCATCTCGGCAACACTTGGCGGCACTGTTATCTCGGCCGATCCTCGTACCATCAGCATTTGGCGGGAACTTGGACGTCTCTCAAACGCCGGTCTAGCGTTAACGGCGGGCGAGGTTCAGCTCTGGGACGACCGGTTTTGGGTCAGCTATGATGGGCCGCCTGAGACAGCTGTGACAGTCAGGCCCCTGGGGCTCGACGGTATTGGCACAATTGCTGACCTCATCCCTGATGCACCGCCGCTGCCGTTTGCCGCAATGTGCGGACTGCCGTCATTTTGGGCGGATGCAACCCTGTTAGCAGTACCCCAGTTGAACTTTGAAGCCGCTTCCTGCGCCGTTTCCGGTCTTATGTTGAACAGCGCACCGGTTTTTATGACTTGCACCATAGACCAATTGGGGGCGGCTTAATGCGGCACAGGCATTGCAAAATCGTCATAGTACTGGGCCTCAAACGGGGCGATGACGGAAATCCGCGAACTTGTACTGGTCCCTTGGGGCTCTTATGTTACGTTTAACGATGATCTTTACGGCAGCTCTTGGCCGTAACCCTTTCAAAGCGTCACTCCATTAGCACGTCATAGCCGCGGTCCGGCTGGCGACTTTAGGAAAACAGATGAATCCCAATTATCAGAAACTCGCGATCTGGGCAGCCTTGTTCGTTTTGCTCCTGGCGCTCTACAATTTGGTCAGCAATCCGACCCAGGCCCGCCACGGGCCGGAAATCCAGTACTCTGAGTTTTTGGAAGCTGTTGACAAGGGACAGGTGGCGGAAGCCACGCTGGCCGGCAACCGCATCAGCGGCACCATGCGCGACGCGACCACCAACGGCGGCTCGTTCTCGACTTACGCTCCAGAAGATCCGAGCCTCGTCTCCAAGCTGCGTGACAAGGGCGTGAAATTCAAGGCCCGCCCGGCTGATGACGAAGTACAGTCGATTGGCAATATTCTGCTCAGCTGGTTCCCGATGCTGCTACTTATCGGCGTGTGGGTCTTCTTCATGCGCCAGATGCAGTCTGGCTCGGGGCGCGCGATGGGCTTTGGTAAGTCGAAGGCCAAGCTGCTAACCGAACGGTCGGGCCGCGTCACCTTTGACGACGTAGCCGGCGTCGATGAAGCCAAATCCGATCTGGAAGAAATCGTCGAGTTCCTGCGCGACCCGCAAAAGTATCAGCGCCTTGGCGGACGTATTCCGCGCGGCGCGCTGTTGGTCGGCCCGCCGGGCACCGGCAAGACGCTCATTGCCCGCGCCGTCGCGGGTGAAGCCAACGTGCCGTTCTTCACAATCTCGGGCTCGGACTTTGTTGAAATGTTCGTCGGCGTCGGCGCTAGCCGCGTCCGCGATATGTTCGAGCAGGCGAAGAAGAACGCGCCGTGCATTATCTTCATCGACGAAATCGATGCTGTCGGCCGTCATCGCGGCGCAGGTCTTGGCGGCGGCAACGACGAACGCGAACAGACGCTCAACCAGTTGCTGGTCGAGATGGATGGCTTTGAAGCCAACGAAGGCATCATCATCATCGCCGCGACCAACCGTCCCGACGTGCTCGACCCGGCGTTGCTGCGCCCGGGCCGTTTCGACCGCCAGATCACGGTGCCAAACCCTGACGTAATTGGCCGCGAGAAGATCTTGCGTGTGCACATGAAGAAGGTGCCGTTGGCGCCCGATATTGATCCGAAGACGATTGCGCGCGGCACGCCCGGGTTCTCCGGCGCCGATCTCGCCAATCTCGTCAACGAGGCGGCCTTGCTGGCCGCGCGCCGCAACAAGCGCATGGTCACGCAAGCCGAATTCGAGGACAGCAAAGACAAGGTCATGATGGGCGCTGAGCGCAAGTCTATGGCCATGACGGAAGAGGAAAAACTCGCGACGGCTTACCACGAAGCCGGCCACGCCATCGTCAACATCCTCGTTGAGGGCAATGACCCGTTGCACAAGGTGACGATCATTCCACGCGGCCGGGCGCTGGGCGTGACCATGAGTTTACCTGAGCGTGATCGCCTCAGCTATTCAAAGCAGTGGTGCGAAGCTAAGATCGCGATGGCATTTGGCGGCCGCGTTGCTGAGCAGATCATCTATGGCCGCGAGCACTTGAATACGGGTGCCTCAAGCGACATCAGCCAGGCGACCAACATCGCCAAGCGGATGGTGAGTGAATGGGGCATGAGCGATATTCTTGGGCCGCTGTTGTATTCGGAAAATCAACAGGAAGTGTTCCTCGGCCACTCGGTGACACAGCGTCAAAACATGAGCGAGGAAACCGCCAAGCTGATCGACGGCGAAGTGCGCCGGATCGTGACCACGGGCGAAAAGAAAGCCTGGGAAGTTCTGTCAGCGCACAAAGCTGAACTTGAAGCGGTGGCGCAGGCCCTGATGGAGCACGAAACTATCAACGGCGAAGAGTGCAACGGCATCATGCGCGGCGAGAAAATTGTCCGCCGCAATGATGACGACGGCTCTAAGGGCTCCACGGGATCGTCTGCGGTGCCGACGGCTGGCCGTCCGGTGCGTCCGCGCAGCGAACCATCTGGCGATATGGAGCCTCAGCCGCAGGGCTGAAATCCGACGGTGCTGTGTAATAGACGTTTAATTTACTGGGCGGCCGCGATAACTTCGCGGCCGCCTTTGCTTTTGGAAAGTGCCAAGCTTCATGAAACGCTCGATCTATCTGCAACCGGCGGCCATCTTCTGGGATCGCACGCAACAACGCGCCGTCGATGAAGCCGAGCAGCAGCTGTGGCGCGGCCTGCCGCTGGCGGGCGGACGGTTGTCATTTGCCGCAATTGACATTTTGATGCGAACGGCAGGTGGCGCCTCAGGCGCATCGAAACGCAGAACGGTCGTGCTCGGCGATGCCTTTAGCGGGGATTGGGGCCGTGACGCGCTGGCGGCGTCTGACCTTTTGAAGAATCTGACCGAGCCGCGTCCGCGGTTTGCCGGGCTCGACCTGACGCGTCCGCGCATCATGGGCATCGTCAACGTCACGCCGGATAGTTTTTCCGACGGCGGTCAGTTTGCCTCGACGCAAGCCGCGATTGAACATGGCCTGCGGCTGATCGAAGAAGGCGCTGACATTCTTGACATCGGCGGCGAGAGTACGCGCCCCGGATCTGATGCCGTCAATGTGGATGAAGAATTGCGCCGCGTCGTTCCCGTCATCGAAGGGCTCAGAGCCAGATCGGAAGTCGTGATCTCTGTTGATACCCGAAAGGCTGAGGTGATGCACCGCGCCAATCAGGCTGGTGCCGATATCCTCAACGACGTCTCGGCGCTGACGCACGACCCGGACGCTTTGCAGGCGGCGGCCGAAACTGGATTGCCCGTCATGCTGATGCACGCCCAAGGCGATCCCAAGACCATGAACGACGACCCGCAATATTCTGACGTCGTGCTCGATGTTTTCGATTTTCTGGAAGGCCGCATTCGCGCCTGCGAGGCGGCTGGCATTCCGCGCGCCAAGATAGTTGCCGACCCCGGCATCGGCTTTGGCAAGCATTTGCATCACAACGTTGCGGTGATGGCGGGGTTATCGCTTTATCACGGGCTTGGCGTGCCGTTGCTGCTTGGCGCCAGCCGTAAGAAAATGATCGGCCAGTTGTGCGACGTGA
Source organism: Hyphomicrobium sp. (assembly GCA_043740265.1). GTDB lineage: Bacteria > Pseudomonadota > Alphaproteobacteria > Rhizobiales > Hyphomicrobiaceae > Hyphomicrobium_B. The sequence goes on along the minus strand of JAYUCQ010000271.1, from coordinate 6,743 downwards.
CTGATGCAAAGGACCGCGTTCCGGGTTCGCTCGCCTGTGCGATTGCAGGAGCTGCGGCCGGCGTCCAGATTTTCCGGGTGCACGACGTCAAGGAAACCAAGCAAGCGCTTGAAGTTTGGCGCGCGAGCGTGGCTGGCACCGAGAAGGAGCTGTCATAATCCGAGTTTGGCTCTACTGACGATCCTAAGCGCTCGTGAAGACGTACAATCTTCTAACTTGATGATTGCAGCCATTGACCGCGGGGTAACATGGATTTTTTTAAGAATGGATTTTCAACCCGTACGATGGGTGGCGTAATTCACTACTTGGAGAATGCTTTTCTTCTCGTGATTGCAGCATTCACTGTCGTTGCGATGGGACAAGAGGTAGTTACGATTGTTGAAGGCAGGGTCGTTGCACTTAAAGACTTGCTGCTAATGTTCATCTACGTCGAGGTGCTGGCGATGGTAGGCGTCTACTACGACAGCAAAAAAATTCCGATCACATTCCCGCTCTTCATCGCTATCACAGCGCTCGCGCGGCTTGTCATACTTCAAGGTAAGGACCAACCTCCGGTAAATCTACTGATCGAGAGCGGCGCAATACTCATCTTAGCCATCGCCGCAGTCGTCATAACGTACGCGCCAGGCAGCAAAAATCCATAGCACTAAATTGACATCCTATTTTCAGGACCGGCCGGCGTGGGGCAAGCTACAGCGCCGTTCCGGTAAGAAACACAAATCCCGAGTAGCCGCTGCGGATTTCCTGTTCGACGATGCCAATGCGCTCGGCGTTGACGTCTGATGCGAAGCGGGCGAACGTCGCTTCGATCGCCTCGGCTGTCAATTTGAGAACCGGAAAGCGGCGGCCGCTGACTTCATAGCCGGCAGAATGGACGAGAAACGCCGCCGCCAGCGCGCCACCTGGCTTTACGCATCGCGCAAACGCGGCGACAGCCGCCGTGAACTCGTCTTGTTTTTCCGTTATTGATTCAGCGCAGAAGAACATTGTTGCCGCGTCCCACCGCCGCTCCGGCAAATCAAACACCGACCCGCGCGTGATCGTAGAGATATCTTTCAAATTCGAAATTGGATTGTCGGGCAGCGGCCACTCAGAGCCGTATTCAGCTCGCGTCACGTCCCAGAAATGCCGCCACTGCGGGCGAAGGGATGCGCATTTCAGTTCGGCCTCGAGCCAAGCGACGTTGCTCCTGGCAAATTCCCAAGCTGTGAGACTGCGGGCGCGCGGCAACGCACAGAAGAATGGAATGAGGTTTGGCCCCGTCCCGATGTCGACGATATCGAGGCCGCGGCCAGCTTGCGGCATCCGCTTCATGGCTTCGACGGCACACCGTATGACGCGGTCATCGTCCGGGTGCGGGTCGCCGTAGTAATGCTGGAAGTAAGCTTCGGAATCGAATTCGGCCCAGGCATAGTCGGCGTTGCCCGATCCGGCCGCCATCTTCTCGCGTGCCGTTTGTCTTTGCATAGCAACCTCCCCGGTATGACGTCACTTCGCCCAGTCCGCGCGCGCCGCTGCCATCAACTCGCTTGTGCAAATGGCAGGAGTTCAAACTGTTCTGCTGCTTTCGCCGGCTGCAGACGCGGTTTGAACGTTGTCAGCAGCTTCGACATATCTGCGGCTTCAATAGGTTTTGAGAAATAGAAGCCTTGTAATTCCGTGCATCCAAGCGCGGTCATGACGTTGACTTCTGTTTCGGTTTCGACGCCCTCGGCAACGATCGCCATGCCAAGGCCTTTGCCTAGAGAAACCACGGCATTGACGATCTTGTTGTAGCTTTCGGATTTCGACATGCCGGCGACGAAGGCGCGGTCAATCTTGATCTTGTCGAAGCGGAAATTACAGAGATAGGCGAGGCTCGAGTATCCGGTGCCGAAATCATCAAGCGCCGTTTTAAAGCCCATGTCGTGCACGGCGTCCAGTGTGCGGCTGGTCCGGTCGGACGATTCCATCAGCACGCCTTCTGTGATTTCAAGTACGAATTGGCGCGGATCAATCTGGTATTCGCGGCTCAAGCCGCCGAGGAGGGCCTGCAGATCGACTTGGCGGAATTGGACGGGCGAAAGATTGACCGATACCTGAAGGTCCGGCCAAAGCGTCGCCTCCTTCATGGCGCGCCGCAAAACCCATTCGCCAAGCGCCGGCATGAGGCCCGATTGTTCGGCGATTGGCACGAAGACGCCGGGCGAAATCTCGCCGCGCTCGGGGTGGCGCCAGCGCAGCAAGGCTTCAACGCCAGATATGCGGCCCGTGTCACAGGAGACGATCGGCTGATAGTTGAGGCGGAGTTCATCAGCTTCGAGTGCCCGGCGCAGCTCGGTCTCAATCGACATGCGCTCTTCGACACGGCTCGCCATATCGGCACTGAAGAACACAGCCCGGTCACGGCCCTGGGCCTTGGCTTCATAGAGGGCGATGTCAGCTTGCCGCATTAATTCGTCGGCCGTTGCCGTTTCGGTAACTGCGGTCGCGATGCCCGCGGACGCCGTAACGCGCAGGCTCTGTCCGTCGATTTCAAAACGCGATGCGAAGAGACTTTTAATGCGCTCAGCAAGGGCAGTGGCGGCGTGGGGGCCGTCGGCAATCCATAGAATAGCAAACTCGTCTCCGCCATAGCGGGCAAGAAGGGTATCGTGCCGCATGATCTCGCCTAAGCGGCTGGCCACGGCCTTGATGAGTTGGTCACCGGCGTGATGACCGAGAGTGTCGTTGATGTCTTTAAACCGGTCAATGTCGACATAAGCGACAAAGACGCTTTGGTCATCTGCGCCTGATGCGCGAGCGTTCAGCACGTCTTGGAGCTGTTCGGCAAAATGCGGCCGGTTAGGTAAGCCTGAAAGAGCGTCGTGGCGCGCATCATGTCGTGATTGGACTTCGCGAGACGCCAGCTCCTCCGATGATTTTTTGAGGCGCCTCAGCATGCCGGCGGCCAGCAGCGCGACGGACAAGACGCCGAGCCCGACGAGCGGAAGAATGAAGCTCAACAGCACGTGTCCGGGGCGTTGCGTTTTCCAGCTAAAAAAGCCAGCGCGTGTTCCGTCATCGCCAATAACAGGTTCCGAGACTGTTCCTTCGGCACTCGGAGGCTTCGGCGTTATTGTGAGGCTGTCCAACAGCAGCGAGTTGCCAAGGTCTGTGACATACGGATCGTCGATATACGTGATTGCTACGAGCAGGTTGGCCGGCGTCTTGAGGAGTGATTTGTCCTGGTTGGGAATAATTGCAATGGCCGTGACGATCGCCAGCTTGTTGTCGATCGATAAGATGTGTCCGGCCCAATGGGCATACTCGAAAACGCCAGCTAGTGTTTTGTAGTCTTTCTGACTTTCGCCGAACACGTCCGGCCTGGACATCAGCGCATTGTCAGAGTTGCCGCGGGCTTCATCGACGACGGGCGCTAACGCGTTTTTGCGGCGCTCGAATGCTGCTGGTTCGCCCCGCGCACCTTCAGTGAAGATGTACAGCGGCTTGTTCTCGCCGTTGAGGATGTAAACCTCATCCTGACCATAGGTCTCGGTGAGGAAAATGCCGAAGTTACTGTCAGTGAAGGGTAGATCAACGCTCTCGTCGGTGATCTTGGTGACAGCATCGTCCCACCACGCCACGCTTTTTTGTTCGTTTAGGGCCCGGGCGATGCCGCGATTGAGGGCGTTCTGGAGCAGCGTGCGTTCGCGTTCGCTGGCGCTTTTGTTTGCGGCTGTACCGGCGTAGGCGATGATGGCCAGGAGCAGCATACCAGCAACGGTTATGCCGACAGAGGTCAGCGCCGTTAAGCGGCGGATGTTGCCTTCGACGAGGCGATGCAGTGATGACTTGATATGCTGCCGCATGATGGCTCCCTGCTATGACAACCCTAATTACACGTCAAGGTTGAAATTTTCCTTAGCAATGGCGCGCCGCAGAGAACGTATTTTTTGATAAATTTGGAGCGAACGAGCTCTTATTTTAAATTTTCTGAAGGTCGTCTTGCAATTTATTGGGTAACAGGTTATCAACCTTAACGTGTATTTCGGCGATTGCAGAGCCGGGAGACGTTTGGTCCCCCCGCCGCTCCCAACAGCGGCCTAACGGTTTCATCTGAGACAATTGCAATGACAAATTTCGTTATTCGATCGCGGGCTTACAGCCCGGCGTTGAAGAAAGCGGCATGCGCCATCGAGCAGTCCGCCTGGAACGATCTGGGCTATCTCAATTATACGCGGGCGCACTACGAGCTCTATGCCCGGCTGATTGAGGACTATCCCGACTACCAGCTCTGTCTGGTTGATGAGGATCGCGGCTATCCCGTCGCCGTCGCCAATAGCGTACCGCTGGCGCTGTCGCCATATGAAGACCTGCCGCCGGAGGGTTGGGACTGGGTTGTCGAAAAGGCCGATACGCACGCCAGCCGGACGCGCGCCAACATGCTGGGTGCACTCGCTATCTCGGTGCCGGAAATCTACCGTTCGCGCGGCTATGCCCGCATCATGATCCGCGCACTCCTCGATCTTGCAGAGGAGAGAGGATTGAACGGCCTTGTCGCACCCGTCAGGCCGTCACTGAAGTCTCTACATCCACGCGTGCCGATCCAAGATTACATCACGTGGACAGACGCGCGTGGCCGGGCCTACGATCCGTGGCTGCGCAGCCACCTTTCGGCCGGCGGCAAACTGATCGGCGCTTGCGAGCGATCGATGGTCGTCGAAGAACACATTGGTTTTTGGGAAAGCTGGTCGAAGCAGACATTTCAAGCGTCGGGAGACTATGAACTCGATGGCGCGCTTGTGCCGGTTCAGATTGATTTGGATCGCCGTCGCGGGCGCTATGAAGAGCCGAATGTCTGGGTCGCCTATGATTGTCAGGCGGCTTAGGTGCGATCAGTCACCACCTTCAATTCTGGTCGATGCATGGCATAAATCGCCAGAATGCCAAGGATCAACGATCCGGCGAGTGCGGGTGCCACCCAATCCGCGCTAATGAGACGGGTCAACAATAACAGGCCGCAGACGAGACCGCCGGTCAGCGGTAGAAATGACGGCACCTCGAACTGGCCCGGCTGTTCGCCTGGACGGCGGATCAGTACAAACAGTGATGCGTTTACGACGATGAATACCAAAAGGAGCAGCAACACCGTCGCTGATGCAAGGTCAGCAATGCTGCCCGCAAGTGCCAGTGGCACAAGCAGCAAGAGCAGCACCAAAATTGCGTAATGTGGTGTGCGCCGCCGTTCGTGCACCCGGCCAAGGTGGTCCGGCAACAAGCCTTGGTTCGACATGCCGTAGATCAGGCGCGAAGCCGTGATGTAGTTTACCAGCGCCGTGTTGGCGACAGAAAACAGCGCGATACTCGTCATTACCCACGGAGGAAATGCGGGAGATGAGCGGCGCATAACCTCCGTCAGCGGGCTGGGTGCGGTGGCGAGTTCGGGCCACGGCACGACGGATACCACAGTGATCGCGACGGCAACGTATAAGACGGCGGCAATGCCGGTCGCGGCCATCAGCCCGATGGGGATTGTCCGACTGGGATTGCGGCATTCCTCGGCGACGTTGATCGCGTCTTCAAACCCGATGAAGGCGAAAAATGTCAGCACGGAAGCCTGCACAACGACGATAGGCAAACCGGCGGCGGCGTGTTCGGGGGGAATTTCGAAATAACTGACTGAGCCCCAATAGGACATGCCAGAGGCGATGACAATCAAAAGGCCCGCCGCTTCAATTAATGTACAAACGACGTTGACCCACATGCTCTCGCGAATGCCGCGAAAGACAATGCCGGTGAGGATGAGAATAAAGCCAAGTGCGATGGCCGATGGCGGCAGCCCTTCAAGCCCGAGCAGGCTCGAAAAGTTAGCTGCAAATATTTTGGATTGTGTTGCAACCGAGGTGAGCCCCGAACAGACAAGCGCCAAACCAATCGTGAAGCTCAAGATGGGCGACGCGAATGCCCGTTGCGTGGCGTAGGCCGCACCGCCCGCTTGCGGATGACGCGAGCCCAGAGAAGCATACGATAGGGCCGTTAGTAACGCCGCAACGAGCGCGACCAAAAACGACAGCCAAACCGCGGATCCCGCTTGCCCTGCGGCTTTACCGATGAGGCCGTAGATGCCAGAGCCCAGCATACTTCCGAGCGCATAAAGCGCCAGCTGGAACGGCCCTATGGACCGCGTCAGAGATGGCGAAATCCCGGTGTCTGCCCGCGCCGAAGAAGTCACGATGTGGCGCCTCGCTTTTGCCGATACCTGTGCAACTTAACGCAAATGTGAAGCCTGCCCACCCCTTAATTCTTTGGCCTGAGGCACAACGCGCGCCCACGTGTTCGATATTCGCCGGCGGTTGAGATGATGCGTGAACCACGGCCCGGTTCGCGCGATGCCTTGGACCTTCAAATGTTCCGCCAACTCGTGAATGCCCGGACCCATGACGGTTTGAATTTTGTCACGTGCAAGGGTGATTGGGATAATGGCGATGAGCTGCGCCGGCACGTCTAAGATTTTTGGAGTGTCGATCATTGGGATGGTTTCCTCACCCGTCATCCCGTGCGCGCGTGCAGCGTCCTTGCGGTGCACCGCAGACACGGTATCTTTATGGCGGAAATCGCGTGCGTTTAAGATCCCGGATCAGCGACGCATCATTAAAGGCACGCTGCATCGCATCCGGGATGAAGGGTTTTAGGGTTCTCTTTTAACTCGCCGCAGCCTTGCGGTCAGCGATGCGTTGCTCTGTGGCGGCGACGATTGCTTTGCGCAGGTCTTCCGGCCTTTT
>JAYUCQ010000270.1:0-4386 GCA_043740265.1 Hyphomicrobium sp. | reverse complement strand
CACGGCAAAGAGAGCCGCAAAAACGACGGCGACGAGACCTCCGAGATAAAGCAGCGCGTTGTTCATCAACCTGCCAAATTGTCCACAGTCAGCCGCGCCCTTGCACCATCCAAAGCGCGATCTTAAGTCGAAGCCACTCTATCGCACATCCAGGCACCCGCCAGAACCGGAAAATAGGCGTCTTTCCAGAGATTTGCGCTCACGATCGTGGCACCAATCCGTTTGTTAACAGCTTGCCTACCCGGCAATTCCGCCGGTTGTAGGACCAGCCCCGGTAGGCTACCCCAAAGACATGACGCAGAGTCGAAAACCGAAGGCGAGCACGGACGCGAACAGCGCGCCGGACAACAGCCTTGAAGATCCGCCGTTTGACCTACCCGAGGCTCCGGCCTCAGTTGGAGCGGCACGGCCGTCGATATCGGCGCGTGCGGTGGCGGCGTCGCGTCCGCAGCCCACTTTCGCAGACGGTCTCAACCCGGAACAGCGCGCAGCCGTCGAAGCGACCGAAGGGCCGTTGCTTGTCCTCGCTGGTGCTGGAACCGGGAAGACCCGCGTTCTAACCACCCGCATCGCTCATATCTTGGCATCAGGGCTAGCCTACCCGTCGCAAATTCTCGCGGTCACCTTCACCAACAAGGCTGCGCGCGAAATGCGCGAGCGCATCGGCAGTCTGATCGGCAGCGCCGTTGAGGGCATGGCCTGGCTTGGCACGTTCCACGCCATAGGCGTCAAAATTCTACGCCGCCATGTCGAACTCGTTGGCTTGAAGCCGGGTTTCACGATCCTCGACGACGACGATCAAGTGCGGCTGTTGAAACAAGTGCTGGAAGCGGCGGGCGTTGACAAAGACCGCTGGCCGGCGCGGCAACTGGCGGGCCTCATCGACGGCTGGAAAAACAAGGGCCTGACACCCGACAAGGTGCCCGCCGCCGACGCCCTCAGTTTTGCCGGTGGCAAGGGACGCGAGCTCTACGCCGCCTATCAAAGCCGCCTCAAGGATTTGAACGCCTGTGACTTCGGTGATCTGCTGCTCGAATGTCTGCGGCTGTTCCGCGAGCACCCAGACGTTCTCGCCAGCTATCACAAGCGCTTTCGCTACATTCTGGTCGACGAATACCAGGATACCAACGTCGCGCAGTATCTCTGGCTTCGTTTGCTGGCTCAAGGCTGCCCAAACATCTGCTGCGTTGGCGATGACGATCAGTCGATCTACGGCTGGCGAGGCGCCGAGGTCGATAATATTCTGCGCTTCGACAAGGATTTCCCGGGTGCAACCGTCATCCGCCTTGAGCGCAACTACCGCTCGACCGGCAACATCCTAGCGGCAGCCTCTGGCCTCATCGCGCAAAACGAAGGCCGGCTCGGCAAGACGCTGTTCACCGATGGCGCGGCTGGCGACAAAGTTGCCGTTGCCAATTTTTGGGATGACGAGGCCGAAGCCCGTTCGATCGGCGACGACATCGAGAACTTGCAGCGGGCCAAATACAAGCTCAACGACGTCGCCATCCTGGTCAGGGCGTCGTTCCAGATGCGCGTCATCGAAGACCGCTTCATCACCTTGGGGCTGCCTTATCGCGTCATTGGCGGTCCACGGTTTTACGAACGCCAGGAAATCAAGGACGCCATCGCCTATCTCGAAATTGTTGCCAACCCGTCGCACGACCTGAAATTCGAGCGCATCGTCAACGTTCCAAAGCGCGGACTTGGTGACACCACGGTCAAGCGCATTCACATGCTGGCGCGTGCCCGCGGCATACCGATGTATCAAGCCGCCCGCGAAATGCTTGAGACAGATGAACTCGCCAACAAGGCGCGCCGGTCGTTGTTTGAAATCATGCAATCGTTCGAGCGCTGGCATGCGCGCATTGCCGACATGCGCCACACCGAGCTTGCCGAACTGATCCTGGACGAATCCGGCTACACCGCCATGTGGCAGGCCGACAAAAGCCCGCAAGCTCAGACGCGGCTGGAGAACTTGAAGGAACTCGTGCGTTTCATGCACGACTTCGACAGTCTCGCAGGCTTCCTTGAGCATGTCTCTCTGGTCATGGATGTTGACCAGGGCAACGACGGCGAGCGCGTGTCCTTGATGACATTGCACGCCGCCAAAGGCCTCGAATTCGGCACGGTGTTTCTCCCCGGGTGGGAAGAAGGCTTGTTTCCGCATCAACGGTCGTTGGACGAAAGCGGCAAAGCTGGCCTCGAAGAAGAACGCCGCCTGGCTTATGTCGGCGTGACGCGGGCAAAGAAATTCGCCAAGATTTCCTTTGCCCAAAACCGGCGCAATCGCGGCCTCTATCAATCGGCGGTGCCATCGCGCTTTGTCGACGAATTGCCGGAAGCCAACATCGACGTCGTCGAAAACCAGACGCCTTACGGTGGCATCACGCAGGGCTACGGGTACGGAAATACCTATGGCGCCAGCCGCTTCGATAAACGCGACGAACCAAAACCGTTCGCTTCGACATATCAAACGCCGGGATGGCAGCGGGCCCAGCAAAATTGGAAAAGCTCTGATACCAAATCAAAGCCGCGCGTTCCCGTGACGCTTGAAGGCGAACTCGTTGCCTCATCAGCTGCTACCGCCGCGGCATTTAAAAATGGAACTCGCGTGCGGCATGAGAAGTTTGGTGATGGTACGGTGACACTGGTCGATGGCAACAAGCTGACAATTGCGTTTGATGACGGCAGTAGCAAACGCGTGGTCGCGAGTTTCGTCGATACGATTTGAGCCAGAGATATGCTCAGTCGACAGCTTAGCTTTGCATCGGTCTGACCCCGATATTGCCGCATTTCGACTGCATTCTGCCTTGGTGTTTGCGGGTCTGAGGGGCATCGTAAACACTTGCATAACAAAGCCAAAATTAAGTCTGTCGGCTGATGTTATGCTCACGCGTGAAGTATGTTTCGGGTTCTACGCGGGGGCGTGAACCTAACGTCATAAAAAACTCGTAGGGGAGGGTAGTGCCTACGCAAGGAGCTATCCATGATAAACCTGACACAGGCGTTGCTCAGTTATTTTAGCGAAACCCGTGGATCGAAGGACGACAATCCCAGAACGGTTCCGATATCGCGCAGGGAGACGTCAATGCGTAACCGGCGGAAATATGCGTTCCATGAACCGACGCCACTGACGGAAGAGGAAGTTCGCCAACTTCCTGTGCCGCACCACTACTCGGCCTGATCCTCAGGCTTTTACCATCAAAACGAACGGCGCTAGCCTCACGGGCAGCGCCGTTCGCATTTTCAAACACTTCAAGCAGCAGCGCGGCGGTCTTTGATCAAATCCCACGCAGCGTTGATCTGCTTCATCCGGTCTTCGCGGCGTTGCCGGTCACTTTCATCGCGCGCGTGATCAGGGTGCCAGCTCATGCGCAGAGCATCGACCAGCTTCTTGGCGACGGCCGGTGCCGCATCCGCATTCATGCCGAGAACACGGTAGGCTTCTGAAATCGACTGCGGCATGCTGATGGTCGAGGTCTCAGACTCAGGCGCCGGCTCGTTGATGCCACGGCCAGCCACCTGCGATATCCGGCCGATGCGTTCGAGTTCGCGCAGCAAGACGTGCACAATGGCCAACGACTTCGATGGCGCGCGCCGCCGCATATGCCGTTCCACGTCTGACAAGCGCTTGCGGATATTTTGCAACTCCGACGTCAGCACATCGCGTAGCAGCATCTCCGGCTGAAGTGACGAAATAGTGAGGTCTGCCTCGTCGATGCGGGCTTCAATAAACGATAGCGCGTTGACCAATTCGTCAGGTGGCGACTGCCCGCCACGCACCATGGCAATACCGGCCCCAGAAAATACCTTCTGCACGGCGCTGGTGACATCTACCAGCCGTGACGTGGCACTCCTCAGCAAAGAGCCGAGTGAGTCTGGCAAATGCAAAGATTGCGGCAGCGGATTGCGGCAACGCCCGGCCGCGACAAGGCTTGCCGCCATGAGCAGCGTCAGCACTGTCGCGAGCGAGCCTGCGACGCGAAACGCCGTGCTGCCGCTCAGTCCTGGCACGGTGTCCGCTCTGACTTCCGTAACCCATGCCGGGCCTAGCGGCGCGCGCGATGGCTCGTCACGCACCTCAACGACACTGTCGGGCGACAAATCCTGAGTCGAAACACGCATCAGATTTTGATGCGCCGGGATCAGTGCCGGAAGCACAAAGCGCCCTGACATCATGCTCACTGGTGCGAACCCAGTGGGAAGGCTGGCGGGAAATGAAACTCCAGCCGCCCGCGCCGCACTGGCAACCCGCGTCCAAGCAACGTTTTGACCGTCGCACAGAATTGCAAATCGATGCACCATCATCGTCTCGCACGCAGCGCCCGGAGCACTGCAGGCAACAAATGGCTGTTCATCCCGCCGCCCGGAAATCCGGTAGGTTGT
>JAYUCQ010000269.1:0-4388 GCA_043740265.1 Hyphomicrobium sp. | reverse complement strand
ACGCGGGCTTTCCCCAGCTTGGCGAGCCCGAACCAGACGATATCGAAGCACTGCGAACGTGGATCAAAGATTTACCGCCAGCCTCGCAGGGCTGCACGGATCGCAAGATCATGACCTCCGCCGATGTCGACCAGCTCGCGCTCGCCGCCGTCACGGATGAGAAAGAGGATGCCCGCGATCTCCGCTTCATCTCGCTCGCCAATCTCTATAACTTGTGCGCCAGCAACGCTGATCTCGAAGGCTATCGCCAGGCGATCACGAAGGTGCTGAACAGTCTGTCGTGGTCGAACGATCCCGCACCCGTCACTGTGTTGGGCTCTGCGGGCGCGGTATTGAGCTTCAAGTTGTCAGATCTCGGTTGGGTTTCTGGTCATTGGGATATCTTGCAGCGGATTTATCCCAAAGGCCTGCAAAGCGCTGCGCCAGATGCTTTGAAAACGGCGACGGCAACAGACGTTCCGGTGCTGCGGGCGGACTGGTTTGCCGATGCCGCGTCAAAACCCCCGCTCTATTATGCTCTGCTTGGCATTCCAACGAAACTTAATGAGCTTGCCAAGATCAACGGCATTGATATCGAGCAGAACATCAAAGCAGCGCGCGCCCGCCGGATACTCGTGCGCAACAGCCAGATCACGCGCGGTAATCGCCTCGTCGAGCGGCACGCCGGTGGCCGGGGAGCGATGTGGCTGACCTATGACTTTGCTTCGAACACTGGCGAACAGGATTTATTCGAACGGCCACTCGGACCTAAGGCGTCGAGCCTCGTCAAGACACCGTTCAAGCCAGATGCTGTGCGCGTCGCGTTCGTATTGCCTAACGGTTTTCTAGGCTTTGCGCTGTTTGACGCGGCGGGCAATAGGATCGACCGGCTCGTACCCGGATTGGAAAAACCACTGTCAGGTGGCGATGAAGGCGCCCTGCACGATGCAACGCGTGCTGGTGCCAATTGTTTTGGCTGTCACGCTCATGGCCTCAAACCTGTGCGCGACGACTTCCGCACTTTTGCGCTCACCGAAAAATTTACCGCTACTAAGGATGTTAAGGATCAGGCGCTAGCGCTCTACGCCAACGATGCCGAAACGCTCGGGCTTTGGGATGGCGATCAGGACCGCTATCGCAATGCGTTGAAAGCCGCCGCGGTCGATCCCGATCTTCTTATCGGCGGCATCGAGCCGATCAATGCGCTGGCTAGCCGGTATCTGGCCAAGGCCGACGCTCAGACCACGGCCGCGCAGCAGGGTCTCGACCTTGCCTCGTTCCAAAAGCTATTGACGTCTGCGCCGGCTGCTGCGGCGCCGCTTGCGCGCCGCTTGCAGCACGGCGTTCTCGCGCGCCCCGACCTTGACAGGTTATTGACGTTATTAAAGGGGCCGGACGAGGCGACTGCGTCGCCGGCGAATGCAAAAACGCCATCGAAAGAAGCAGCCAAGGACTTGGCAGGCGTTGGCAGCGATAGCGTCGGGGCTGTGCGCCTCAATGTGTGGGTCGACAAAGCGCGGCCAATGCCTGGTGATCTGATATCCGTTAACGCGGAAGCCGACAGCGATTGTTTCCTGACCATCGTCAGCATCGATCCGGCCGGCAAGGCGACCGTGCTCTTTCCCAACGATTTTGAACCCGACAATCTCGTCACCGCCAACAAGGCAGTGCGCGTGCCAGGTTCGGAAGCGCCCTATCAGTTGCGCGTGAAAGAAACGGGCTACGAAACCTTGCTGGCGCAGTGTTCGACGTCGCCGACGCCACCCGTTGGCATCGAGCATGATTTCGAACGCCAGCGCTTCACGGTGCTTGGCAACTGGGAGAACTTCGTCCACGACGCACTCGTGACGGAAGCCGATATCCGGCGCAATCCCGATAAAGCCGAACGGGCGCGATCGGCACGAGCTGGGGCATTGCAACGGCGGCAGGAGCGCGGCGAGCATACCGAGCGCCGGCAAGATACCGCACCCGGGCGCGTACTCCGCGATGGCCGCGCCGTCGTCGTGATTGGTAACGGTTGACGTCTTTTCTCGGCAAGTCATGCCCGCACCCACCCTAATTATGTCTCCGCTAACGCCAACCCCCGAGTCCCTGGACTGATCAGTGGTCTTTTTCCACCCGTTCGCGAACGGCAAAATGGGTCCTAGGCACAAGGCCTAGGATGACAATAGGAGAGATGTTGTTTTAATTTCTATTACCAATGTCGCGGTGCGCTCGCCGAATCCGACGCCACAACTGTCATCCTAGGCCTTGTGCCTAGGACCCATCGCGCAGCTCATGCTGAGCGCTTATTTTGGGGCGCTGCCGGGGCCAAAACTACTTGTGAACAGTGTCGCCAATGCATCTAAGGAAAAATCGATTTTTTTTATACGGGCAGCGCGATCGAGTATTTGATCTGATCGAGCGCGAAGCTCGATTCAATTGATGAGATGCCGCTGAGCCGCGTCAGTTTTTGTTTCAAGAAACGCTCGTACGCTTGCAGGTCTGATACGACGACCCGCAAAAGATAATCGCGGTGCCCGGTCATCAGGTAGCACTCCAGAACTTCGGGCCAGCCCTTGATCGATTTGGCAAAGCGCTCGAGATCTTCTTCCTTCTGTCGCTCAAGCTTGATCGAAATAAAAACGCTGACCGGCAGCCCAACGGCCTTCTGATCAACGAGCGCGATATAGCGGCGAACGATGCCGGTCTCTTCCAGGATTTTGATCCGCCGGTGGCACGGACTTGCCGTTAGCCCGACGCGCTCTGCCAGTTCGGCAACAGTGACGCGGCAGTCATCCTGAAGGATCGTCAGGATTTTACGATCTATGACATCTATGGCCATTGTGGCTGAATATCCTAAAAAACCTCACATCATTGGCATTTTATACCGTTTATGCGGAATATTCAAGATGAGATTAGAATCCTCAACGCCGCCGGCAGTTCTAAATTCAAGCAGACGAGGATCATTCAGTACCGAGGGACGACGATGCCCATTGCGCCGCGCGATCTGGAAATTCTGAGTGCGCTCGAGAAGAAAGTTCTCTGGCTGTCGACGTGGATGATCCACAACGCCAATCATCTCAGATCGAATACAGACGGGCTGAAGGTTGGCGGCCATCAGGCATCGTCAGCGTCTTCGGCAACTATCCTCAGCGCGCTCTATTTTCATGTGTTGCGGCCGGAAGACCGCGTCGCGGTGAAGCCGCATGCTTCGCCGGTGTTTCACGCTATCCAATATCTGTTTGGCAAGCAGAGCCTCGAGAAGCTGCAAAACTTTCGCGGGCTGAAGGGCGCGCAGTCTTATCCCTCGCGCACCAAGGATACCGACGACGTTGATTTTTCGACGGGTTCTGTCGGCCTCGGTGTGGCGCAGACGGTTTTTGCTTCGCTGGCGCAAGACTACGTCGAAGCCCACGGTTGGAGCCACAATCATGCGCCGGGCCGCATGATCTCTGTGGTTGGAGATGCAGAACTTGATGAAGGCAACATTCACGAGGCGTTGATCGAGGGTTGGAAGCAGGGTGTCCGCAACACCTGGTGGATTATTGATTACAATCGCCAGAGCCTTGATGCGGTCGTGCGTGAAGATCTGTGGCAGAAGTTCGAAGCCATGTTCCGCAACTTCGGCTGGGATACGGTCATTGTGAAGTACGGCCGGTTGATGAAGGCGGCGTTTGCCGAGCCCGGCGGGGAAGCGTTGCGGCGCTGGATCGACGAATGTCCCAATCAATTGTATTCCGCTTTGTGCTTCCAAGGCGGAGCCGCTTTCCGCCGCCGGCTGACAACGGACTTGGCGCGCGATGGCGCAACACTTCAGCTGATCGACAAGCGGTCGGATGAGGCGCTACTGGCGCTGATGTCGAACCTCGGTGGCCACGATATGGCGAGCCTTGTTGAAGCATTCCAGAACATCGATCACGACCGGCCGACCTGCTTCATCGCTTATACGATAAAGGGCATCGGTCTGCCGTTCCAAGGTCACAAGGACAATCATGCTGGTCTGATGTCGGCGGCGCAGATGGCCGCACTGCGTGAGCGGCACAACGTGCGCGAGGGCCACGAGTGGGAGAAGTTCGAAGGGTTGCCGGTCGAGGCCCGCGAGATCGAGCAGTATTTGGGCAACGTGCAGTTTCAACGCGGCCCGTCGCGCCGGCGGACAGCTGCAAAAATTTCAGTGCCTGACGTTTTGGAATGCCCGCGTCTGTCGCAAATGTCGACACAGCAAAGCTTCGGGCTGATCCTCAACGCTTTGGCGCGCGATACGTCTGACTTGGCGGCCAGAATTGTCACCGCTTCTCCTGACGTCACGGTTTCGACGAACCTTGGATCGTGGGTCAACCGGCGCGGGCTGTTTGCGCGGCAGGAAGTGGCAGACATCTTCCGGCAGGAAAAGATTGCTTCGAGCTTCACGTGGGATTACAGCGCCA
>JAYUCQ010000268.1:0-4393 GCA_043740265.1 Hyphomicrobium sp. | reverse complement strand
AGCATGCGCAGCGCCTTATCGGCAACCGCGGCGTTGATCATGCCCGCACCATCGACGGCAGCAAAGTCGCGGACCCGGCGCAAGAGACGGCCGGCAATACGCGGCGTACCGCGTGAGCGCTTGGCAATTTCGCGCGCGCCGTCGGCCGCCATAGGCGCGCCCAGAACGCGGGCACCGCGCGACACGACAAGTTCGAGTTCTTCCGTCGTATAGAAATTGAGACGCACAGGAATGCCAAAGCGGTCGCGCAGCGGATTGGTAAGCAGGCCCGCCCGCGTCGTGGCGCCGACGAGCGTGAACTTCGGCAAGTCGATGCGCACGGATCGCGCGGCGGGCCCTTCGCCAATCATCAGGTCGAGTTGGAAATCTTCCATCGCCGGATAAAGGATTTCTTCGACCGCCGGATTGAGGCGATGAATTTCGTCGATGAAAAGAACGTCGCGTTCTTCGAGGTTGGTCAGCAGCGCCGCCAGATCACCCGCCTTTGAAATGACGGGCCCGGAGGTTGCACGAAAGCCGACGCCAAGTTCCTTGGACATGATCTGCGCCAGCGTCGTTTTTCCTAGACCCGGCGGGCCGGCAAACAACACGTGATCAAGCGCATCACCGCGCGCCTTGGCGGCTTGGATAAACACCCGCAGATTGGCGCGTGCCTGCTCCTGCCCGATAAATTCATCAAGCGATTGCGGGCGGATCGTCGCCTCGAAGACGTCTGCCTCTTTGCGGGCGCTGGTCACAATCCTGTCGGGTGCTGGCCTGTCGGTCATGGTTTGTTCGTGGCGCTATTCGCGGCCGAGGTCAAGGCTGACAGACCAGCACGTACGCCCGGCACGTAAAACCCGCCGCATAGCGGGCGTGTGAGGGTCCTAACCGCTATTTGGGGCCGTTACTTTTTGGCTTTGGCGACGGCAACGACTTTTGACATCGGCTTAGGCGCAGAGAGAAATTTGACGCCGAGCTCTGTGTCGCCGCGGCGGATTATTCTGCAATCGTACATGACACGGTCCATGCGGACGACGAGTTGGATGCGATCCATGTCACTGGCGTTGGAACGGAACGGATTGTCCCAGCCGTTTTTCAATTCGAGCTTCGCACCGGTGGTCGACATGTCCTTGATCAGACATGGGACCGAAGTCACCGTGCCGTCGAAGTAGATCTGGGCGGGCATTTGACCGGCGCGGCGCGGCGCGAAACGACCGTCGCCAGCCTTGCCGTTCGCAGCCGATGGCTGTGACGACTTTGTAGCGCCCGACCGGCGGCCAAATCCACCTTCCATAGCAATCGTCTTCCCTGCCCGAGATAACACCTAAAAGTAGCGGGGAGTGTGCTGCATGGATCGTTAATGCCACGCTAACGAACTCCGCGCACTGCCGCGGGAACAACAAAATAGATCGGTCACCCACATCATCATTCCAGCAATATCCGGCCTTCGATCAACATCGCCCGCATGCCCAAAGCCAACAATCCCGACATAAAAGCGAGAAACGGCATCGCCGTTCCGGCGCCGAACGGCACGATGAGAGCCGCCGCGATAAATGCCACAACGCCGGCAATGGCAGCTTGCAGCCAACCGTAGGTGCCATTTTGCAAAACATAGGGAATGAGCCCGAGTGCTGCGATTGTCGATGGAATGGCACCCCAAGCGAACGCCGCCATCGCCACTTCGCCAATGGCGCGGTTGCCCCGCGGAGGAACCGCGAAATCGAGCCACGGGCTGGCGAGTGTCATGGCGACATGAACAACGCTCGCAAAAAACGGCGCCGCCAGTGAGGTGATCAACACCATCCATAAGGCCCGCTGGCTGTTTGAAATGCCGTTCATACTTTATGTTCCCTCACGCCCCGTGCGCTTGATCCCCTGTACGGCCTGCTCAAGGGCTTCGAGAAAGCGCGAGCGGTCTTGTTTTGTAAAGGCGGCATTGAAGCCGCGGCTCTCGCCGGTCTCACGCAAATGCTGCGAGAGTTCGCGCATTGCCAGCGCCATGCCGATGGACGCCTCGTTAAACGGCTTGCCTGTATTACCGATGGCACGCGCGCCTTTTTTCAAGCAGCGTGATGCGAGAGGAATATCCTGCGTGATGCAGATATCACCGGGGCCAATGCGCTCCGCGATCCAATCATCCGCCACGTCGGGCCCGTCCGGCACGACGATGCGCTGTACCAGCGGGCTTTCCGGCAAGCGCATCCAGGCGTTTGAGACGTAGGTAATAGCGATGCCGTGCCGCTCGGCGACTTTCAGCGCTTCGTCTTTCACCGGACACGCATCTGCATCGACATAAATGTGCACGACGAGACCCTACCGCGCCAATTCTTTCAAACTGCGCCGGATAAGTTTGGCGGTATCGGCGCCGTCGCCCAACTCCTTCATCGCCACAGCAACCGCGCCGGAAGCCTGCTGCGGGTTGTAGCCCAAATTCGTCAAGGCGGAAATCGCTTCGGCAGCCGCGTGGCCATGGACTGCCCCTAGTGCTCCACTACTTCCGGAAGCCCCAACCGGCATATGCAGACCCGCAACCGAAAGTGCCGGTGCCTTATCCTTCAATTCGAGCACGATGCGCTGCGCCAGTTTTTTGCCAACGCCCGGCGTCTCCTCGACGGCTGCAAAATTTTGTAACGCAATCGCGTTCGCCAAATCTTGCGGAGCCATGATGCCCAAAACCGCCAGCGCCACCTTCGAGCCGACGCCCTGAATGGTCTGCAGTGTACGAAACCAGCTGCGTTCGAGTTCGCTTTGAAATCCGAACAAGCGGATGGCATCTTCGCGGACATGCGTGTCGATGGTCAGCGAGACTTCATCGCCTGCTTTCAAATTGCGCAACGTCCGCGATGAGGCCTGCACCTCGTAGCCAACGCCATTGACGTCAATGATGAGGTGGCTCTCGCCCACCGCATCTACTTTGCCTCTGAGTTTGCCGATCATGCCCTGGCCACCTTCAAATAATGCGCCGCCATCACCGCCGCGCTGGCCCGGTGATTGGCGTGCGTAATCGCGATCGCCAAGGCGTCGGCCTCGTCGGCACTGTCAAACTTGGCTTTGGGCAGGAGAAATTTGATCATAGCCTGGATCTGCTGTTTTTCGGCGTGACCCGACCCAACCACCGATTTCTTGATCAGATTCGGGGTGTACTCGGCCACCTTCAAGCCAGCCATGGCAGGCGCCAGCAAAACCGTGCCGCGTGCCTGGCCAAGTTTCAACGTCGACCGCGGGTTTTCATTGACGAACGTCTCTTCGACGGCGGCTTCCTGCGGCTTGAAGCTGGAAATAATACCTGAAACGCCTTCGAATATGAACCTCAACCGGTAGGCGAGTTCATCGTCTGCAGGCGGTACGATCACGCCGGAAGCGACATAAATGAGCCGCACACCGTCGCTATCGAGCACGCCCCACCCGGTCCGGCGCAGGCCTGGGTCAAGTCCGACGATCCGAATCATTCGCGGTTCCATAGGAACGTGCTACCACAGCGCCGGGCGGGCGGCACACGCGCGCGCCCTAAATCCTGGAGACGGCATCGATGGCCATGATTTCCTTGACGCATCCCGGCTGGGTCGCCCTCGGGATCGGATTGATCTTGATCGGCGTCTGGTTGATCCGGTGGGCAAACCGCAACAACATGGCCGGCGCGATTTCAAGCGCCGCAACCGAAGCCGCGATTGGCGCGATGCGCAAACGGGGCCAGCACGGCGACATGCCAAGCGCCATCAAAGCCGGATACGATGATGTTGCATCAGCGCCGACGCATGCTGGCAAAGCCAAGAAAGTGACGGGCTATATTTTCCGCAATGCCATGTCGCAGCTTTTCGGCGTCATCGGTTTCATATTGGTCGTGGTGGGCCTGATGCTAGCCGTGCTTGGGCTGTTCTACGCCTGAGCGTCCTCAATGCGTGTTCGAACCGCCTGGCATCCGGCTGCGGTACAGCGCATAGGCCGATGTGAGGTTGTTCGCTGAAGACACAGGCTGGCCGATCAGGGACGCACGGAATTCCGCACGCCGGATGTCAGCTTCCTGTTCAATTTGATTTTCAAGGCTCACAACCCTCTTCAAATTTTCCGAGAAGCGGATGAACCCGGCAGATGCTGAATTCGCCATGTGCGACCTCTTTTCAAAACCAGACAAAACTGGCTCTTACTTCAACGTCTATCTAGGACGCAGCCTGCGGCCATTCCATGACAACTGCACGGGAAATTTTTTGATACCGTTAAGGAGTGGTAAATACCGGACCCCCACCGCAGAAGTTACTACGCTGCTGTCAGCTTCTTCATGACCTCTTCTGAGACTTCGAAGTTGGCATAGACGTTCTGCACGTCATCGTCGTCATCGAGTGCCGCAATCATTTTCATGATCGACTGCGCCGCCTCTTCATCGACCTGCGTCGTCAGATTTGGCTTCCACAGG
>JAYUCQ010000267.1:0-10601 GCA_043740265.1 Hyphomicrobium sp. | reverse complement strand
GTGCGAAGGAGGTTGGGTTAGCGCGGGCGGGATGGTAATTCAGTGCGAAGCTCTAACGTTCCGCGCGTAACCCAACGGGCTTGTTGAATAGCAGCTGGTTTTGATTGTTGGGTCGCGCCGCGAGTGCAGAGCCCGCCTAACCCAATCTACGAGCTGAGGATGACGGTGACTTACGCCGCAGTTTTCGCAGCCACTTTTTCTTTCGCCATTGCCAACGCCGCGACGTAGTCGGGCTTGCCGGAGCCGAGCAGTGGGATTTTTTCAACAATGAGAAAGTCCGCCGGCACGCTGAGTTCTGTTACCCCCTTGCGCTTGGCGAATTGCAGGAAGGCTTCGCGGGTGCAGGTGGCATCTGTTGTCAGCAACGCGAGGCGCTCGCCCTTGCGCGGATCAGGTAGCGAGACAACAACGGTGTTGAGCTGCGGCCAGAGTTCCGCTGACATGGCTTCGACGGCGGACAGCGACACCATTTCGCCAGCGATTTTAGCAAAGCGCTTGGCGCGGCCCTTGATCGAGATAAAACCTTGAGCGTCGATCTCAACGATATCGCCAGTATCGTGCCAGCCGTCCGTTGGCGGCTCGAGGACACCCGGATTTTCGACGCGGTAATATCCGAGCATGACGTTTGGGCCGCGCACGAACAAGCGGCCACCCTTTTCGATGCCGGGCACGGGATCGAGTCGCGCTTCCATCAGCGGCGACAAGCGGCCAACACTACCGGCGCGATTGGCGAGTGGCGTGTTGATGGCGAGCACAGGCGCTGTCTCGGTGACGCCGTAGCCTTCGAGAATCCGGACGCCGAAGCGATCCATATAGGTTTGCCGCGTGCGGTCTTTGACGGCTTCGGCGCCGGCCAGCACCAGGCGGACGCGAGCGAAGTCATAGGGGTGGGCTGCACGGGCATAGCCGTTGAGGAATGTGTCGGTGCCAAACAGGATCGTGGCGTTGGAGCCGTACACGAGTTCTGGAATAATGCGGTAGTGCAGCGGTGTTGGATAGAGATAGACCGACACGCCGCCGACGAGCGGCATCAGCAATCCTGCTGTCAAACCGAAGGAATGGAAGACCGGCAGCGCGTTGAAGACTTTGTCTGAGCCGTTGCAGGCAACGCGTGCCAGACATTGAGCGCAATTGGCGAGAAGGTTGCGATGCGACAGTACAACGCCCTTCGGCGAGCCTTCTGAGCCGGACGTAAAGAGCACGGCGGCGGGCGCGTTGGGGTCGGATTTCACAAGTGGCCCGTTGGCAGCCAGCATGCCCTTGACCTTGTCGGCAAAGCTGATGGTCGCGCGGATGTCTTCGAGATAAATGACACGCGTGTTGGCTTCGATGACAGCGATGATGGGTTCTAAGTGGCCCTTCTCAACAAACGCGCGCGACGTCAGCACGACGCCGGCATTGGCGGCTTTGCAAGCAGCCGCCACGTTCTGCGAGCCGGCTGAATAGTTCAACATCGCGGCCACGCGCCCAATCGACTGCAGCGCGAAGAATGTGACGGCAACGCCGACGGTATTCGGCAACAGAATGGCGACGGCCGCGCCCTGGGGGGCAAGAGGAGCAATCTTGGCACCGAGAACCTGGGCTGCCATGATCAACTTTTTATAAGAAAGTTTTCCGCCAAGCGGATCTTCAAGCGCCGGCCGTCCGGTATCGCGGGTCTTGTGGGCGAGAACCAGGGCTTCAAAGAGCGACTGGTCGATGAGCGCCGTCAGCACCGCGCTATCGGTCATGACGTCTTGAAGCGCCGCGCCTGCGGCCTGACGCCGGGCCCTGCCGCGCAGTTCAGAATCAACGTTCAGCGTGATTGCCGGCAGAATTGTAACAGTGGTCTTCGGGAACCAGACTTTTTTGGTTTGGGCTGAACTCAGGTAGCCGAAGCGCGACCGCTCAAGTCCGTCAATGCGCACTGGGATGATTTGGGCGTTGGCCTTGTCGGCGATCATCGCCGTGCCGTCATAGACTTTCATCAAGCCGCCCGTCACTGTCAGGCGGCCTTCCGGAAAAATCACGAGCGAGTTGCCGTCTTTGACGGTTTGAATAAGATTGCGTGTGCCGAGCGGTTTCGTCGGGTCAATCGGATACGCCTTAGCGACCTTGAGAAATGGTTTCACCCACCACGTATTGGCCATGCCGGTGTCGATGGCGAAGGCGGCGTGCGACGGCAAGATCGACTGCATCAATGCGGCGTCCAGCAGGCTGACGTGGTTTGGTGCGATGATGGCGCGTTCGCCTTCCTTGGGTAGATTTTCGAGGCCCTTGATGTCGAGATCCAAGAAAGTCCGGAACAAAAATGCTGAGACGTCCTTGACACCCTCGATGCCCCAGGCACGAAGCACGAGAATGACGGCGACCAAGTTTAGAACGCCGAGTCCGGCGTATAGTGACCACAGCGGCACCTGGGACGCTTGCAGGTAGGCGATGATGAGGCCGGCGACGGTCATGAAGGCGGCGTTCATGACGTTGCATCCGGCGATCACGCGCGCGCGGCGATCAACGGGTGACCAGGCTTGAACGGCGGCGAAGGACGGTACGATGAAGAGGCCGCCAGCAAAAGCGATGCCGGCTAAGTCTGCCAGCAGGTGGAGAACGGTGAATGAGCCAAGTACACCGCCGATTGCCAGCGGTTCTTGAGCAGGTGTGAGCGATGATGATACCCAAGCGAGATCGAGCAAAAACACGCCCATCAACAGCGCACCGATGGGAACGAGAGCGAGGTTCGGCCTTTGCTTGCTGGCCTTGGCTGCGGCCACGGAACCGGCGGCGACGGAAACTGCGAACGCAAAGAGTGCAAGCGCATAGACTTGCGGGTCGCCTTTGAGGGCTTCCGTGATCAGCCCAGGCAGCAAGGCCAGTACAGACGCACCGACTAGCCAGAACCATGACGTGATCAACGCCCCTTGCCAGATCCGTTTATCGACGCGTAGGTCTGAAAGTAGAGTTTTGGTCGAAGTGACGATGTTCTTATCGATGGCGAGATCCGGATCGGCTTCACCGGTCGGCGGGATGTAGCGCGCAGACGCCCAACTCGATAGCGCCAGTGTTGGGATTGCGAGGGCGACAATATACAAGTGCGTGTCGCTTGAAGCGGCAAAAGTTCCGCCCAGCGTGCCGAGCAGAATTGCCAGAAACGTTGCGCCTTCAATGAGAGCGTTACCGGCGGGCAATTCGATGGTTCGCAAATGGACGGGCAGCAGTCCGTATTTGACGGGCCCGAAAAACGCGCCGATGGTTCCAAACAGAATAAGCGCCACGAACAGCAGCGGCACGCTGTGGAGCACGAAGCCTGCTGCGGCGATGACCGCGACCGGGATTTCCATGAGCTTCAGGCGTTGCGCAATGAAGGCCTTGTCGAACTTGTCGGCCAATTGCCCGGCAACTGCAGAAAAAAGAAAGAACGGCAAAATGAGCGCGACGCCAGCCAGCGTACCGACGACTTTGCCGTTGTATTGGGTGAGCTTATAGAGAACGAGCATCGCCAGCGCGTTCTTGAGCAGGTTGTCGTTGAGGGCGGAAAGGAACTGGCACCAGAACAGCGCTGCAAAGCGGCGGGCCGTCATCAGGCTAGCGAACATTTGTGGATCCTGCTATTTGCGGCCCAACGAATTGTTGAAATGAGACAAATGCGAGGCGGCGCGCGATATTAATCGCATTCGCAGTAAAGAAAGCCTTAGGGGCTTTCTATTGCCAATTTAAACTCTATATCGTCAGCATGCGAGACGTGCAGCAATGAACGGACGCGCCGCAAAACACACGGTGGAAATCTACCTCAACGGTCAGCCGCTGGCGACTGAGGCGCGGTCGGTTGCCGAGCTCGTTGATGGCCAGTCGCTGTTGGGCAAGAAAGTGGCAACCGCGCTCAACGGTCATTTCGTGCCAGAAGCACAACGTGCTACGACTGAGCTTCATCCGGGTGACCGGATAGAAATCGTGTCGCCGCGACAAGGCGGCTAGAGCGCCGAAAGTGGGCAGACAGACAGCGAATATCGGACGGCCGAAGACAAAATGAACCACCACGAAAAAGCGCTGCATCGCTCTGATATCTTGACGGTCTATGGAACAGTTTTGGGCTCGCGCATGCTGCTTGGAACGGCGGGATATCCGTCTCCGGCTGTGCTGGCGTCATCCGTTAAAGCCGCGGGCGCAAACGTGGTGACGGTTTCGTTGCGGCGTGAGACTGCGGGCGGCGGATCCGGCGAGCGCTTTTTTGATCTGGTGCGCGGCCTCGGCGTCCATGTGCTGCCGAATACCGCCGGATGCCGGACAGCGCGTGAAGCCATCACGACGGCGCAAATGGCGCGGGAAATTTTTGGCTCCGATTGGATTAAGCTCGAAGTCATCGCCAACGACGACACGTTGCAGCCGGACGTTTTTGGACTTGTCGAGGCCGCCGATGTTTTAGGCCGCGACGGATTTAAAGTTTTCCCCTACACCACCGAAGATCTGTCGGTTGCCGAGAAGCTGCAACGCGCCGGCTGTCAGGTGATCATGCCGTGGGCGGCTCCGATTGGAACAGGTCAGGGGATTTGCAACCGCCGGGCACTGCAAAGTATGCGGGCCTATTTCCCAGACGTCGTCTTGATTGTCGATGCTGGCATTGGTGCGCCATCGCACGCCGCTGAAGCTATGGAAGTAGGTTTTGACGCCGTCTTGCTGAATACGGCGGTCGCAAAAGCCGCTGACCCGGTGCGGATGGCGGCGGCGTTCGCGTCGGCAATTTCTGCAGGAAGGCTTGGCTTTGAAGCGGGCCTGATGCCGCCGCGCGATATGGCCGTTCCTTCAACGCCGGTTGCGGGCACGCCGTTCTTTGATCTCGAACGCAAATCATGACGTTGGCGCCGCCGCTGCTCGACCGGTTTTATCCCATCGTTCCGGACTGTGCTTGGCTGGCAAGGCTGGCGCCGCTCGGTGTTCGCACCGTTCAATTGCGCGTCAAGGACCAACCGGTCGACCGCGTGCGCGCCGAAATCGAAACCAGTGTCAGCATTGCGCGGCAAGCTGGCATTCAATTGATCGTCAATGACTATTGGCGGGAGGCGATTGCCGTGGGCGCAGATTTTGTCCATCTTGGCCAGGAAGACTTAGCGACTGCAGACATTGCAGAAATCAAACGGGCAGGGGTGCGGCTTGGGATCTCGACCCACAATGAAGCCGAGCTCAGAACCGCGCTCGCGGCGACCCCGGACTATATTGCGCTCGGACCGGTCTATGAAACCAAGCTCAAAGCCATGCCGTGGGCTCCACAAGGTTTGGCGCGGGTAACGGCCTGGAAAGCCGCAATCGGCAGCTGCCCCTTAGTTGCCATCGGCGGCATCACCCCCGAACGCGCGCCCGGTGTGGTTGCGGCAGGCGCGGATAGTGTTGCTGTCATTACAGATTTTCTGACGCACGGCGATTCCGAGGATCGTGTTCGCGATTGGGTCGCGTGGTCTCACAGTGGGACATTCAAAAAGTGAAAGTCGCGGGCGTTAACCATATGTCTGCCGCCCGTCGATTGTGACAAAATGCTATGGTTTAGCTTATGCCGCTTCAGTCAAGCCGGTCAGCAATTGCGTTCCAATGCCTTATCGCTTCAAATTCGACGAAAGTGTCAAAGCTGGCTTCCGCCGCATCGTGCGCGAACAGCTTGAAATTGCCGTTGCGCAGCTCAGTAGCGATCCGGCTACTGATCTCGCGATCCATGAAAGCCGCAAGGCGTTGAAGCGGCTTCGAGCTTTGATCAGGTGTTGCGCGCCGGCTCTCGGGACTAAGGCTGCACGACAGCACAATGCTGCCATTCGTGACATCGCGCGGCGCATGTCCAGCCGCCGGGACTTCGACGTGGCCCATCAAACGCTGGCGCAACTGGAAGCGCACTTCGGGGCTGATGCGGTTCCAATTCTGCAGCCGCTTAAAGCACACCTCGCGACGCGGGGAGCCAATACCTCTGAGACGTTGGCTATTGCAGACCGCGATGAAATCGTTTTGATGCTGCAGCGGCAAGTCAAACGCCTCGCGAAAGCTCAAGTTAAAGGGCGTGGCTATGATCACGCAATCGCCGGTATTGAGGCGCATTACCGCAAAGGCCAAAACGCGCTCAAGGCCGCTCTTGCCCAACCAACGGACGACGCACTGCATGAGTTGCGCAAATCTGTGCAGACGCATTGGCGGCATATGGCGTTATTGTCGCGCGCTTGGCCGGATGAGTTTGCAGCGCGCGTTACGGCGGCGCGCGAGCTATCGCAGCTTCTTGGTGATGATCACGATATCGCCATGTTGAAAGCCATGGCAGGCGGATTGAAGAAAGCCGAACGCGCTGCGATCTACAGTCTCTGTGAAACGCGGCAGGCTGAAATTCGCGCCGCCTATTCGAGCCGCGCCCGCCGGCTTTATGCCGAACCGGCGCCGGCATTCGGACGCCGTATGGCAGCCATCTGGAACGCTGGCCGGCGCATCAAGCCGATGGATGCCGGGATTGATATACAAGCGGCATCCACCGCCGGTCCATCGGCGATCGTACTGGACGCGACTTCTGACGAAGCGCCGCAACTTGCGGCGAAAACGCTCGCAACGAGCGTGTCGCAACGCCGCGCGTGATCGGCTAAGCTGTTGTCACCGTTGTGGTGATAGAGGCGGCTGATGAACGAAGTGCCAAAAAATGCAGAGTTTGAGCCGGACCGTTCGGCATGGCCAGCGGGCCATCCGGCCGCCGCGCACGGACGCATCGGTGTTCTGCTGCTCAATCTTGGCACGCCAGACGGCACCAGCTATTGGCCGATGCGCAGCTATCTGAAGGAATTCCTATCGGACGAGCGCGTCATTGAAGTGCCGAAATGGAAGTGGTGGCCAATCCTCAATTTGATCATTTTGACCGTCCGGCCGGCCAAGAAGGGTAAGGATTACGCCACCATCTGGAACAACGATCGAGACGAAGGGCCACTGAAGACAATCACCCGCAGTCAAGCTGAGCAGCTATCGCAGCGGCTGAGGGGGAACGACAAGATTATCGTCGATTGGGCTATGCGCTACGCCAACCCATCGACGGAAAGCCGGATCAATGCGCTGAAAGAACAAGGCTGCGATCGCATTTTGCTGGTGCCGCTCTATCCGCACTATGCGGCGGCGACATCGGCAACCGCGTGCGATCAGGCATTTCGCGCTCTGATGAAAATGCGCTGGCAACCCGCTGTTCGTGTCGCCCCCAGCTATCACGATGATCCGGCCTATATCGACGCTTTGGCGCGTTCGATGACGAAGAGCCTAGCGCAACTCGATTTTGAGCCTGAAAAAATTATCGCGACGTTTCACGGTATGCCGGAAGAATATTTGCGCAAGGGTGATCCTTACCATTGCCAATGCCAGAAAACGTCGCGGCTGCTGCGGGAGAAACTCGGGTTGCCCAAGGAAAAGTGGCTGACAACATTCCAATCCCGTTTTGGCAGTGATCCGTGGCTGCAGCCTTATACCGATAAGACCGTTGAAGCGCTGGCGTTGACCGGAATTAAGCGGCTCGCTCTTGTTGCGCCTGGCTTTTCGGCAGATTGCCTCGAAACACTGGAAGAATTGGACGGCGAAAACCGCCATATATTTGAGGGCAATGGCGGAGAAAAATTCGCTTATCTGCCTGCGCTGAATGACAGCAATGAGGGGATTGACGTCATTGACGCTATTGTGCGCCGGGAATTAATGGGCTGGATATAGCGGGCAATGCGTTGCACAAAAAGCGACCGCCTGAATAATCGACGGCGGCGCTCAGCTATTTTGGCCGCAATTGCGGGCCTTTAACTCGTCATTTACTGAAATCAGTTGGCCTCCCCTTATATCGCGGCGATTCGTTCTTATGTGAATGAGGCCGGTCTTTGAGGCAGGAGATTAGACCATGTTTCCGGAAATAAGCGGATTTGCGCTTTTTGCTTTGGCGCTGTTGGCTTTTGTATTTTGGGTCGTCTGGTCGTTAGTGAAAATAGTGCCACAAGGTTACAATTACACAGTTGAGAATTTCGGCCGCTATACCAAGACGCTCAATCCCGGCATGCATATTCTGATGCCGGTGGTCGAGCGCGTGGTGCATCAGATCAACATGAAGGAAAAGGTGATGGACATTCCGAGCCAGGATGTCATCACCCGCGACAACGCTATGGTCCGCGTCGATGGTGTTGCCTTCTTCCAGATTTTGAGTGCCGCTAAGGCCGCTTACGAGGTGGATGCACTTGAGCCGTCGATCATGAACCTGACGATGACCAACGTCCGCACTGTGATGGGCTCCATGGATCTCGATGAGCTTCTGTCGAACCGCGATCAGATCAACGCCAAGCTGCTGCATGTCGTAGATGCCGCCACCGAAGCCTGGGGCGTTAAAGTCACCCGTATCGAAATCAAGGACATCGCGCCGCCGCGTGACCTCGTTGACAGCATGGCGCGGCAGATGAAAGCTGAACGCGAAAAGCGAGCCCTTATCCTTGAATCAGAGGGCTTGCGCCAGGCCGCCATTTTGAAAGCGGAAGGTGAAAAGCAGGCGCGCATTCTTGAGGCCGATGGCCGGAAAGAAGCCTCGTTCCGCGACGCCGAAGCCCGTGAGCGCTTGGCGCAAGCCGAAGCCAAAGCAACGCAATTGGTCAGCGAAGCTATTGCCAACGGCAATGTGCAGGCCATCAACTATTTCGTCGCCAATAATTACGTGAAGGCGCTGGAAGCCTTAGCAAGCGCGCCCAATTCAAAAATCATTATGATGCCGCTGGAAGCCTCCTCAATTATCGGCTCACTCGGTGGTTTGGCGCAGATCGCGGCTGAAACATTTGGCGGCGGTGCGCCTGGTTTAAAGCCTGGTTCGCCACGAACACCTTTGCGTCCCGGAAGTGTGCCGCAAACATAAGGCCGCAACACGGTTGGCGTTAGGGGATGGCGATGCAAATGATTTTAGATGCCTTTACGCATTTTGGTCCATGGCTGTGGTTCGCGATAGCCGTTGTGCTGTTTGTCCTTGAGACCATCGTTCCAGGCGTGCACTTTTTGTGGTTCGGCCTTGCGGCTGGGCTAACTGGCGTGATCGGGCTTGCTGCACCAATTGCCTGGCAATGGCAGCTGATCGTGTTTTCACTTCTGGCGTTCGTCACCGTGTTCTTGGTCCGCCGCTCGGGCTTTGGCAACAACGCCAAATCAGACGAACCCGCGCTCAACGTCCGGGGCGCACAGTATATTGGCCGCATGGTGGTGGTCGAAGAAGCCATCCGCAATGGCCGCGGCAAGGTTCGCGTCGGCGACACAATCTGGGCTGCGGAAGGCGAAGACGCGTCCGCTGGCACCAAGGTGGAAGTGACCGGCGTCAATGGCACCGTGCTTGTGGTTGCCAACAGCTACGCTGAATAGCGCGGCCAGCGATCAAGCGACGCCGAGGCGCAGCAGATCGTGGACGTGAATAATGCCGACCGGCTTTGATTTTTCAACGACGAACAGTGCCGTAATGCGCGAGGCGTTGATGAGTTCCAGTGCTGCTGACGCCAGCATACCCGGCTTAATGGTTTTCGCTTTCTTGGTCATGATCTGATCGACGGTCGCTTGCAGCAGGCCGGCTCCCATATTGCGGCGTAAGTCGCCGTCGGTAATGACGCCCAATAAGCGTCCGGAGGCATCAACGACGCCGAGGCAACCAAGTGCCTTTTCCGTCATCGTCACGAGGGCTTGCGCCATCATCTCGCCGCTTTGAACGATGGGTAACCGGTCTCCTTTGTGCATGACGTCGGAGACGTATTTTAAATTGGCACCGAGCGAACCGCCAGGGTGAAAGATTTTGAAATCGTGGGCGGTGAATCCACGCGCCTCGAGCAGGGCAATGGCGAGGCAGTCGCCGACGGCAAGCTGCATTGTGGTCGATGTGGTTGGCGCGAGGCCGTGCGGGCAGGCTTCCTTGGCGCGCGGCAGCAGCAGCACGACGTCGGAGTTTTGACCGAGTGCTGAATCGGCCCGCGAGGTGATCGCGATCAAGGGCACTGCAAAGCGGCGCGAGTACGTGATCAGCGGCTTCAATTCAACGGTTTCGCCAGACCATGAGAGCGCCAGAATGAGATCGGCGCGAGTGACCATGCCAAGGTCGCCGTGCGACGCTTCACTCGGATGTACGAAAAAAGCCGGCGTACCTGTTGAGGCAAAGGTCGCCGCAATTTTCTGGCCAACATGGCCGCTTTTGCCGATGCCCGTGACGATGACACGGCCGCTGACGCTGTGCAGATGTTTGACTGCCGACGCGAATGGCTGCGCCAGTGGGCCCTGCAGCCCCGCGACGAGTTGCGCCAAACCGTCGCCTTCCAGCTTAAGCGTGCGGACCGCCGACTGCACTGCGCTCGAAGCAGACTTTCTTGTTGGCTTGGCGGCGGGCTTTTCGCTCGTCCGGGTCGTAGTTTTTTGCATGGTCACTCTAATTGTTCAGTCACGTTCCTTAGCAAGAACTGCTCCATCGTGCCACCTGCATCCCGTTTTAAACCTCGCCTTAAGTCACAATTAACCAGGTCTGCCTAAGGTGTAACGGTCATTCTGTATGCGTTCGTGTGGTTTGATGTCCGAGGGACGCCGCAGCAAATGGGCTATCAGCGTTTAGCCTGGTTTACGGTCGGGATTGCGGCTGCGCTTTT
>JAYUCQ010000266.1:0-4406 GCA_043740265.1 Hyphomicrobium sp. | reverse complement strand
CGCGATGATCGAGGATCTGGCGGGACATGGCGGCCAGGATGCGTTCCGGAACGGGCGTCGGCCCGGGAATCTGCAAAAAGTGGCGGCCAGCGCGGCGAGGCTCAGTCGACATAGGCATCCTCTTCAGAAAAGCTCGAAAGTATCCCTGGCAGATTTCCTAATACGCTGCCCGCCGCCGCACAATCGCTCATTGTGCCTAGTCCCGCGGCAGGCAGCCACGGCCTGTCACGAGAACCGGACAGATTTGAGGAATTCTATTTTTCGACGCCGCCAAATGGCAAAACTGAGCCTCTCAGCCTAGCGCGTCTTGAATTGACGGGCCAACTGCCGCATCAGATCAGACTTCGCGCCGCGCGGCTGCGGTGCCTGAAGGAAAGAGCCCATGTCTGCAAAGTTCGTTGACAGTGCCACCCTCACCGCAGTTGAGGCGTGTGCGGCGCTTAACGAGGGGCGGCTCACGGCGGAGCAATTAGCAGCGGCTTGCATTGCCCGTATCGCCGCGCGTGACGGTGATGTTCAGGCTTGGGCTCACTTCGATGCCAAACAAGTCGTGACGGACGCTCGCGCCAGCGACGCAGCGCGAAAGCGCGGTGACGAGCTCGGACCGCTCGCGGGTATCCCGATCGGCATCAAGGACATCATCGATACGGCAGACTATCCAACCGAAAACGGAACGCCGGTTTTTGCCGGCCGCCGCCCCACAAAAGACGCGAGCGTCGTGGCGCAGTTGAAAACGGCTGGCGCCATCCTCATGGGCAAGACGGTGACGACAGAGCTTGCGTTCTTTGGTCCGGGCAAAACCCGCAATCCGCATGATGTGACGCGCACGCCCGGCGGATCGTCGTCGGGATCGGCGGCCGCCGTCGCTGATGGACAAGTGCCGTTGGCGCTTGGAACGCAAACCGCGGGCTCCATCATTCGACCGGCGTCGTATTGCGGCGTCATCGGCTTTAAGCCGACGTTCGGGTATGTGTCGCGGACAGGCGTTCTGGCGCAGTCGGCGCCGCTGGATACCATTGGCGGATATGCGCGCTCAGTGGATGATATCGCGCTGTTGATCGACGCCATCAGCGGCTTTGATGCAACCGATACCGCTATGAAACCGGATGCAAAGCCGCCGCTAAGCACGGGCCTTGCCACAGCGCTGACACGGGCACCGCGGTTTGCTTTCATCAAATCTCCGGCGTGGCCGAATGCCGACGCCGAGGCCCGCCGCGCCTACGAAGACTTTGCCAGCGGATTTGCTGCCGAGGTCGTGGAAACATCGCTTCCGCCCGAATTCGATGGCAGCCTGCGCTTGCAGCAGATCGTGCAGTTCTCCGACATCGCCAAGAATTACGGCCCCATTGCGGACGCCAATCCCGATCGTATTTCAGCGAAACTGAAGGAGATCATCGCCGAGGGGAGAGCCTTTTCAGCCGCTGACTACGCCGCCGCCCGCGCCGAAACCGAAACGCTCTATGACGCTTTGCGGCCAGTGCTCGACAACTACGATGCAATCCTGACGCCCGCCGCACCTGGCGTCGCGCTCAAGGGACTGGGGGCGACAGGCAGCCCAATGTTCAATGCGCTTTGGACGTATCTCGGCATGCCGTGCATTTCACTGCCGCTGCTTGAAATCGGCGGCTTGCCGCTGGGCGTGCAACTGGTTGGCGCCCGGGGCGCTGACGGACACCTGCTCCGCGTCGCGAAGTGGATGATGGCGCTTTAGTTTTTTCGCATTTTCTCCGGCGACCCGGGGACCACTTCACCGGAAGACGCTCGGCTGCCGCCTAAATCCTAACACCGCGTTAACGCAAATTTATCTTTTATAAACCATGCTGCCGACACCCGGCGCGTCGACAACCCTTCATCAAGTTTGGCCTTGATCACGCCGGTTGTGTAGCTGCGTAAAGCGAGGGACTGTTTGATGTTGACGACGCGCGCGTATCGCGTTTCTGCAGCTGTTGTTTTGGCGCTCATCGCCACGCCGCTGCTCTTTCCCAAGACGATCACTAAGGCCCGTGCAAATCCGCTGGCACCAATCTGGACCGGCGCTTACATTGGCGCGCAGGCGGGTGCCAAGTGGTCGGACGTCAACACCGACTTTTCGTCCAGCTTCTCGGCGACGGATTGGACCGGCGGCGGCCATGCCGGATTCAATCTTGGCCTTGGCGGCATCGTCGTCGGCATCGAGGGCGACGCCAATTTTGACAGCTCAAAATTAGATTTCACACCAACGCTCGGCGGCGGCAAGGGTACGTTCGAATCCGATTGGAGCGGAACCATCCGCGGCCGCGTTGGTCTGCCGGTCGGCCCAGCGCTGCTCTACGCGACCGCTGGCTACGCCTGGACGGATGCAACGCTGACGCAGAAAACGTCTGCTGGCACCTCGTTCTCGTCGAGCCACACATTTGATGGCGTCGTCTACGGCGTGGGCGCCGAATCCTTCGTGTTGCCCAACATGTCGCTCAGGCTGGAAGCGCTGCGCTATGACTACGGTTCAGATAAATTATCGCTGACGGGCGCAACAAACGCGCTCGGCGAATTCGACCCGAGCGAAACGGTTGTGCGCGCTGGCGTTTCCTTCCATTTGAATTAGTCTGGCCACCACTACGAAGCCAGCATCGCGACCGCGTGAAGGACATTTTCATGAAAGCAACGCCATTTCCGGGTGTCATCAGTTTTCAGGATGCAGGCCCGGAGCCGCAGCATTATCACCCCGAGCCGGATCGCATTCTCGAAGGTGATCCGGCGCAGTCGCTCAGCAATATGTTTTCCAGCGCTGACGGGCGTTTCAACTGCGGCGTCTGGGAATGCAAACCCGGAAAATGGCGGGTCGTGTTTTCCGAAAGCGAGTTCGTGCATCTGCTGGCTGGCGTAATGGTCGTTGCAGGCGACGACGGATCAGAACGCACGTTTCGCGCTGGCGATGCATTCGTTTGTCCGGCCGGATTTACTGGAACATGGCACGTCATCGAGATGGCGAAGAAGTATTACGCCTACTACGAGTAAGGTTGGAAAAGTATGCTCCGGGATTCCCCCCACCCCGGCCCTCCCCGCAAGGGGGAGGGGGAAGTACGGGGATAAGTCAAAAGCGCAAAAAACCGCTATTTTGCTTGTTAACTTTGATATTTCTGGACAGCGTCACGCTCCTCTGCTATGATCTTTGTATGGTCGGAAGAGTGGGTGGTTGAGGGCAGTGCGCTCTGGCCGCCCTTTTTGTTGGCTCTTTTTCTGGGTGCTGGCGATTCTCCTTCGTCCGACCACTTGGAAGTCCCCTTGCGGGGGAGCCGGCCGCCAGCACATTGCCTCACGCCAGCTTGAACGGCATGTCCTTGCCTGCGAAGAACGCGTCGATGTTGTCGAGCGCTTCGAAACCCATTTGATTGCGGGCTTCAATCGCGGCTGAACCCAGGTGCGGGAACAAGAACGTGTTCGGCAGATCGTAATAGCCTTCGTTGATCTTCGGTTCGCCGGCGTAAACGTCGAGGCCTGCGTAACCCAAGCGGCCCGATTTCAAGGCTGCGATCATGTCTGCATCGTTGACGAGATCGCCGCGGGCCGTGTTGACGACGATGGTGCCGTGCGGCAGCTTTTCGATTGTCGCCTTGTTGAAAAAGCCGCGTGTTTCCGGTGTCGATGGGGCGTTGATTGAGAAGAACTGCGAGACCTTCAACAAGCTGTCGAGGCTTTCGTGGTAGGTGGCGTTGTACTTGGCTTCCACTTCCGGCTTGGCGCGATAGAGATCGTAGTAATGGATCTGCATATCGAAGCCGCGAGCGCGCTGTGCGAGTGCCTGACCGATTTTGCCGAAGCCGTAGATGCCGAGCACCTTGTTGTCCAAGCGCTGACCGACAAGCTGCAGCGGCTGCCAACCCGGCCATGAGCGGGTGCGGATCATCTTTTCGCCTTCGCCGGCGCGGCGGGCAGAGCCGAGCAGCAGCAGCATGGCGATTTCAGCGGTCGCAACCGTGACGCCGTGCGGGGCATTGCCGACCTTGATGCCGCGCGCCTTGCAGGCGTCGAGGTCAATATGGTCGAAACCGATGGAGAACGTGGAGATGCATTTGATGTTTTCAGGAACGCGATCAATGACGTCTTTGCGGCACTTCTCATTCAGCGTCAGCAAAATGGCATCGACCGACTTTGCCGTCTCAAGCATTTCATCGATGGCGATCTTGGGGTTGTCGCCGTGGGCAATGACGTCGTAGGTCGCGCGCGCCCGGGCCATTGCGGCCTCGGGAAGTGGCCAGGTAATCAGTATTTTTTTCTTGGACATTTGGCTTGAGCCTCCCTTGAGCGCGCCCCACTTGATTGCGACACCGTCTACGACTTTGGTCGCGAGTTTCCGCTTGTGCCTCAGCCGGGCGGCGCTGACAAGAGCGTTGCGGCGGCGATGCTGCCGCCCACCGTCCGGGGCACCC
>JAYUCQ010000265.1:0-4408 GCA_043740265.1 Hyphomicrobium sp. | reverse complement strand
GGCAGGCTCCAGCTAAGTCGAAACTGCTCGTGCCTGAAACAGACGTCCAGCGTTTCTACAGGGAGAACATCGAGGTCCAGGACGGATCGAGTGTCACTGCTACTCAACTTTACGAAGACTATTGTTCGTGGTGCGATACCAAGAACAAGGAACCATCAGCATTGCCAAGTTTTGCGCGTGAATTCGCCGATCTTGGTGTGAAGAAGGAGAAAGTCGCAGGTCGAGTACGGTACATTGGAATTGCACTGAAATCGGATCTTGCTCTCGAGGAGGCCGCTAACACACTCCTCTACCGAGCTGATGCAGCCTAGCGCTGCCTCTTAGAAACGAAAGGGCTCCTTACGGGGCCCTTTTTGTTTTCCGGCGCAGGCGGCCGGCTCGACGAAGGAGAGTCGCCTGCGCCAATGAAAAACTAAGGGCTCCGAGAGGGGCCTTTTTTGTTTTTGGGGGTGTGGTGCGCTTCTCCCGCAAGGGGACTTCCAAGGGGTCGCGCCCGGCTTGAGGAACGAGAGCCGGAAGCGCCAATGAAGAGCCAACCTACTTCGAGACGTACAACTCAGACATTTTCAGCGCGATGTCGCGGAAGGCGGATTGCAGCTGCACGGGCGTCAGCGAATTGTAGAAGTGATCGATGTCGGTACCGCACGACTTGAGCGTGTCCTCGGCCATCACACGCTTTCCCGCCGGCAGACTGTCGAGGTCAAAGCCGACCGCGAAGATCTCGATTCCTTGCGCCTTCATGCTGGCGCACAGGGCCTTGGCGTTGTTCGAAACGTCCTGGGAGTTGTAATCCTTCCACGACCGGTAGGTGTTGTAATCGCCGTCGGTCATCAACACGGCAACCTTGCGCAGCTTGGGCTTGCCGCTGGCATTCATGATCGCGAGATCGCTGTAGGGGGCCGGCGCACTGGCGGCGGGGAATATCGCGGACCAGTTCGGCGAAAGCGTGTACCAGGCCCAAGCGGTACCGAGCGCGCCAGCGGTTGAGCCGTAGGCTTCAAGCCCATCGATGCGGACCGAGAGCGCGGCGGCGTCGCCGCTTAAAGGCATGACGACGTTGGATGGGTAGACGTCGGCGCAATCCGCAGCATCGTCGTAGTTCCATTGCCAGGTGGCTTTGGCTGCGCTTTGACCGTCGCCGGCGGCGTAGGGGGTGTTCCCGCTGTCCTGGCTGAGAGGATAACGATCGCCAGCGTGCGCATTCAGCCACGCTTGCGCGCCTGGCGCCGCGTCTGTGAATTCGTCTGGGCCGCTGCGGTCGGTGACGCATGGCATGACCTTCCAATTATTTTCATGCGTGGCCGTCGTGACAGTGCATGTCCAATTGCCGGCTGTTTCGCTGCCGCCGCTTCCCGTGCCTGCCGTGCAGAAATTCTGCCAGCCCGTCCACGTTGGATTAAGGTCGGTCAACTTTTTCATCAAGGGCGCCGCGTCGGGGGAATTGTCCTCAGCAATGCGCACGCGCGTCGAGAACGGAACGATGGCGGCGCGGGCGTTGAGGCCGTCACGCACAGCAATGGTGATCAGATCTTTGGCCGCGTTCTTCAGCGCGTCCATCTTCGGCGATGACGTGCACGGGCCTTGACCATCGGCGCACATCGAGCCGGTGACATCGAGCATGAGTGCGATTTCAAGCGTGCTGCCAGAGCCGCCGCCGACATTAAAGGCGACGTTTTGCGTGCTGACGACGGGGAGCGTTGGAAAATTGATCAAGCTCAAGAATGGCGTTTTGACGGTGCCCGACACTGTGCCTTCGATGCCCATGCCGTTATTGATGATCGAGAATTGAGGGACGCCGCCATCGACGGCGATGCCGCTGGCGTTGGCCTGCGTGAAGTACACTTGCCCAACTTCAAGGGCTTTGTCGGGATGCGTCGGGTCGGTTTGCAGTTGGCGGCCAGCGGCCAGCAGTGCACTATCCATAGCGGTTTGCGTGTGGACGTACGCATCGTGCCATTTGCCGTAGTCAACAGCCGAGCCGATTAGTGCGAACAGAACGATCGACATTAAACCAAGCGTAATCGACAGGCTGCCGCGGTCGTCGCAGGCATATCGTGTTGCACTCGAAAAAATCTGGCGCATGCAAATAGTCCCACGGCAATCTACAACGTAGGCAAATGATTACGCGATAGATGTTCGAGGATTACTTCAAAAACCGGTACAATTTTATCAATGCCGGTTTTTGAAGCAGGCCGGACGTCAAGTGTTAGAAATCCGTTAGCTTGTGTCGCGGTTTGAAACCGCCAGCTCCGCGACGCTCAAAGCAAAGGCATAGTTGAGGGCGGTGTCCTTGAGGCTGTTGAACCGGCCTGAGGCTCCGCCGTGGCCGGCACCCATATTGGTCTTGAGCAATATCAGATTTTGGGCGGTGGAGAGGGCGCGCAATTTGGCGACCCATTTGGCCGGTTCCCAGTAGGTGACGCGCGGATCCGTTAAACCAGCGAGGGCCAGAATATGCGGATAGGCAATGGCTGCGACGTTGTCATAAGGTGAGTAGCTTTTGATGATCTCGAAGTCCTCGCGGCTCTCAATCGGGTTTCCCCATTCCGGCCATTCCGGCGGGGTGAGCGGCAGATCCTTGTCGAGCATGGTATTTAAGACATCGACGAACGGCACATCGGCGATTATGGCGCTGAAGAGATCGGGGGCCATGTTGGCGATAGCGCCCATCAACATGCCACCAGCGGATCCGCCGTTCGCAACGATGTGACCGCGCTGTGTTAAACCCTGCGCAACGAGATGTTCGCCAGCCGCGATGAAGTCCGAGAAGGTGTTCGGCTTCTGCTTCATTTTGCCGGCCGTGTACCAGCGGTAGCCTTTGTCTTTGCCACCGCGAATGTGGGCGATGGCGAAGATAAAGCCGCGATCGACAAGGCTGAGGCGGGACGTTGAGAACGATGCGGGCATTGAAATGCCGTAGGCGCCGTAGCCGTAGAGAAATAGCGGCGCAGACCCATCGAGAGGCGTTGATTTTTTATAGAGCAGCGTGACGGGTACCAGCTCGCCATCTTTGGCGGGAGCAAACAACCGGCGCGTGACGTAATCTTCGGCGCTGTGGCCGCTTGGAACTTCCTGCTTTTTGCGGAGTGTACGGGCGCGCGATTGCATGTCGTAGTCGTAGGTCTCAGCCGGTGTCGTCATCGACGAGTAGATAAATCGGATGCGGGTCGTGTCGAATTCATATCCGGACGAAAGCCCGAGCGCATAGGCGTCCTCGTCAAAGGCGATGGCGTGGTCTTCGCCGTCGCTAAAGCGGGTGACGATAATGCGCGGCAGGCTGTCCTCGCGTTCCAGGCGCGCCATGTGACTGGCGAAGACGGCGGTTTCGATAATCAGGCGTCCACTTTTGTGGGCGACAATCTCACGCCAGTTCGTTTCACTTGGGTCAGCGAGCGGCGCTTCGACAATGCGGAAATCCTCAGCGTCTCCGGAATTGGTGGTGATGATGAGCCGGTCGCCGTGATGTTCGACGCCGTACTGGTGACCGGAACGGCGCGGCGCGATGAGGCGCGGCGGAGCTGTGGGTGTCAGGGCGTCGATGATGTGGACTTCGCTGGTATCGTGATCGTGGATATCGATGACGATGAAGCGTTCGGATTGCGTGGTCGAGAGCGAGACGAAGAGGCCTGAATCTTTTTCTTCGTAGACGAGCACGTCGGCGCTGGCCGGTGTGCCGATGACGTGGCGGTAGACAAAGAGCGGGCGGTGGTTGTCATCAACCTTGACGTAGAACAGCGTGGCGTTGTCCTGAGCAAAGACGAGATCGCCGCGGGTATCGGGAATTTCGTCGGCCAGGTCTTTGCCGGTTGTGAGATCGCGAATTCGGATCGTGTACAACTCCGAGCCTTTGTCATCGGTGCAGTAGGCGAGCCGCGTGTGATCGCTGGAATGCGCCGTACCGCCGAGGCTCCAATAGGATTTGCCGTGGGCTTCGGCGTTGCCGTCGAGCAGGACGGCCGCGTCTTCTGTTCCGCCGCCGCGCGGAATGCGGCAGAGCTCGGCGTACTGGCCACCTTTGACGAAGCGCGGGAAGTATTCGAACGGGCCGTGCGGTTGCGGCACCTGGCCGTCGTCCTCTTTGAGGCGGGCCTTCATTTCTTTGAAAAGCGTGTCCTGTAGCGTTTCAGTGGGGGCAAGGACGGCCGCCGTGTAAGCGTTCTCGGCTTCGAGATAGCTGCGGATTTCAGCGTCCAGCAGATCCGGCTGGCGCATCACCTCCTGCCAATTGTCCGCCCGCAGCCAGGCGTAATCATCGCTGACGGGAATTCCGTGGTGCACCGTTGTTTGGGGAACGCGCTTGGCGGAGGGGGCGGCGAGGGCGGGCTTAGACAACGTGGAGGGCTTCATGGGCTGATGTGGACTTTCGAGGTTGGGGCTTCGCAGTAGAGTACGGCATCGGAGCTGCTGC
>JAYUCQ010000264.1:0-4417 GCA_043740265.1 Hyphomicrobium sp. | reverse complement strand
CTGGCGTGACCACGACCGTGGCTGGCACGTTGTTGGGCGAGCGTCTGCCGCGTGTCGTGCGCGTTGACGACTTTCATGTCGAAGCGATCCCTGAAGGTCATTATTTGTTCACGCGCCACCATGATCGCCCAGGTGTCGTCGGCGCGCTCGGCGGCATTTTAGGCCGCGATAACATCAATATCTCGCGGATGCATGTCAGCAGCAGCGACGAGAGCGAAATGGCGATCGGCCTGGTCCGGATTTCTTCTCCTTTGTCACCGGCGGCGATCGGCGAAATCCGGGCTTTGCCAGCGATCGTCAAAGCTATGGAAATCGAGCTGTGAGCGGGTCCGCCGGCAAATCGTTCGGCGCTGTGTGCTTCGATTGCGATAGCACCCTGAGCCGCATCGAGGGGATCGACGAACTGGCAGTCCGTGCCGGCGTTGCAGCGCAGATCGCGCCGCTCACGACCGCGGCAATGAATGGAATGCTCGCACTCGACGAAATTTATGCAGAGCGGCTGCGCCTCGTGCGTCCCTGCCGCGCGTCACTCGACTGGCTTGGCGAACGCTACGTCGAAGAGATGGTGTGCGGCGCCAAAGAAGCTGTTGAAACGCTGCATCGGCTTAGAAAATCCGTCTATATTGTCAGTGGCGGTCTGCTGCCTGGGATCATCCCGCTGGCAGCGGCGCTCGGCATTGCGCGCGACCGCGTTCATGCCGTCGATGTGTCTTTCGACGCCAGCGGCGAATACAGAGATTTCGACCGGCGATCGCCCCTCACGCGCGCCGATGGCAAAGCTGATGTGTGCCGCGCCATCGCTGAGCGTCATGGTCCGGTTGCAATGATCGGCGATGGCGTGACGGATCTCGCCGCGCGGGCTGGCGGCGCTTTTGTTGTCGGGTATGGCGGGGTCGTGGCGCGCGACGTTGTGAGAGCTGGCGCGGACATTTTCGTTCCCAACAGTGATCTAACTGCCGTTCTTTCCGCCATTCTAAGCGAGTGCGAGTTGAAGATCGCGGGCGTCGGCTCAAGCGGGCGTTTCATTTAAAGGCGGCAACGCGCGCAGCTTGCTCGCGAATGACGCGCGCGTTGTTGCTGAACTCGGAACCTGCTGCTTCGCCCTTGATCTTCACGTCTGGATTGGACCAGACCGGCAGGCGCGGGCACCCATCGCAGCTATGTTCGTATCCCATCATCGTGCGCCACTTGTTGCCGTTGACGAACCCGTGGCCGTACGCGAACGGCTGCTTGCTATCGTCAAGAGCGGGATCGTGGCGTGCACCGATGATATGGCCGATTTCGTGCCCCAGAGAATAGACGCTGGCGGCGCAGCCTTGGTGCACAACTGCGAAGGCCCGATCGGCATCAGGAGCAACGCCCGCCGACAAGCCGCAGCCGTTTTGGTCATCGACGATGAGCAAGGCGACATCGGCGCGGTACTTGTCGCGCAAGGTGTGGATCTCGTCCATCACGCCATCGGTTTTTTCGGTGAAGGCCAGCAAGTGATCGAAGTGGCTGCCAGCTTCCAGATAGTTTGTTTTGTAGGCATGAACGAGTTCGACGCGCACGTTGTCGATGCCGCTTTTGCGAAAGGACTGATTGGTCTCGGCTATGGCAAGCGTCACGAGATCGCGCCCGATATCGGTGTAATGCGACGCGGCCGCCGCCGTGTAGGCAACAATCATTGTTATGGTTACGGGCACCTCGTGTGAGGTCGAAGCTGTCCCAGTGGCGCTGACGGGTTCGCGTGGCGCTTGCTTTCCAGCAGGCTGTAGATCGTTCAGGTTTTGTGCGGGCTCGCCATGCTTTTCCGGTTTATCCATGAGCATGTGCGCGTCGCCGTTTTTAACAAGCGGATCGGTGGTCATATTCATCCTGGTTTTCATATCAGGATCCATCGGCGCATGTTCTGAGGGCAGCATTTTGGGATCGTTCTCGATCACGGCGTGCATGCCGCCACCCATGTTTTGGACGGAATAGACACGGCCGGAATGCAAAATCGTGCCTGTCAGGCGGCCTTGCGGCCACCATACTAGCGTCACCGGTTCGTCTGTACCGGCAATGGCGCCGTGCCACAGGTAACGGTCGCCCTCTTGAGCGACACCGGTTCTGTGCACGGTGATGCTTGTTGTCTTGTTGAGTTCGATTTTGATCGCAGCCGGGCCAGCGCCTGCTTCATGCATCAACGCGTATTCGAGAATTGGAGCTTCGGGTAGCGCCATCATCTCGATCCCCATTGTCGATTTCTGCTGTTTCACTGCGTTCATCATCTGGGCTTGCTTGCCGGTCATGTTGGCATTCGCCGGCATCGGCGCGAGGGCATTAATCGATGCGGCGTCAACGATGCGGGTGGTGACGCCAGACTTAGCGGCAAGCTCGCCGAGGGCTTTCAAGTTTTGCGGTTGCACCCGCCAAACCTCCGACTTTGTCATTGGGAGAATTTCACCGGCCGGATTGCCCGCAACCTTTCTCAAGGCGGAAAAGGCGCGGCTCGTCTTTAGCGGCAGGTGTGAAAGAATAATCTCGACCGTGCCATCAGGAGCTTGGCCAGCGCCGCTTTGCGCAGCTGCAATGTTGCCCGAAACGAAGACCGTGCAAGCTGCGATACACACCATCGCTGGTATTCCGGTTCGCATGATCGCTCCAGTGCGAGAGTAATGTGCCAAGCAATTTGAGAAGGGCACCGGCACAGGGAAAAATAATCTCGAGTGCCAGCGCGGGCCGGCACTCGGAAGTTGTCACGAATTAAAAATCGCGTGGTTACTTTTTAGCTTTGGCTTCCATGTCGAAAATGACCTGGTTCCAGGCGCCTTCCGGCACGAAATTGTCGGCTGCCTGGCAGGCATCGTAAACGCTTAAGCCGCGCCGCATCAGGGTTGCTAGATCGACATCTTCAACTTTGCCGAGGTAGGGGATTACTTTGCCCATAAATGACTTGTAGGCCCCGTTGCAGTCTGGCTTGGCGGCCAACGCGGGGGTCGCCAGAGCTGCAATCGAGAGTGCGAGCGTTGCAAGAATGATGTTTTTCATATCCAAATCTCCTTGGTTTGAGACGTTCTCGGTGTTGGTTACGTTTTGGGCTGTTGGCGCTGTTTCAAGGTGCGCAACCCGCTGACGAGGACAAGTTGCGCCTCGTGGAGCCGGATTTGAAATGCCAAGAGGGTTTGGTTTCGATAGCTTGGAGCTATCTAACGGCGCCGTGTAAGATCGCGTATTGGAGCCGTTCGGTTCGGTTCAGCGCTGAGACTGCAGTTGTAGAGCCTGGTTCTCACGCCAACTGGCATCTTTGCGACTTGCAGAACATCAGCTCACGTTCGATAAATCATTCGAACTACACTCGAAAGCAGGCCGTTTATTTATGGAAATGCATCAAGTCCGCTATTTCCTCGCCGTTTCGCGCATTCTGAATTTCACGCGTGCCGCTGAGGAGTGTAACGTCGCGCAACCTTCGTTGACGCGCGCAATAAAACAGCTCGAGCTGGAGCTGGGCGGCGATCTATTCCGGCGCGAACGGAATTTTACGCATCTCACCGATTTCGGCCAGCGCATGCTGCCGTATCTTCAGCAGTGCTTCGATAGTGCGGCGTCGGCTAAGCAAATTGCCCAGTCGCTTAAAACGGGGAAGGTGCAGCCCCTCGCGCTCGTGATGTCTTACGCGGTCGATGTATCCGTCATTATCGGTTTTTTGACCCAGCTCACCAAGGCCTACAGCGGCTTGGAGATCGCATTTTTGCGCGGCTCGGTCGATGAGATTCGCGAGATGCTGAAAAAGGGCGAAGCGGAGATCGCA
Organism: Hyphomicrobium sp.; assembly: GCA_043740265.1. Lineage (GTDB taxonomy): Bacteria > Pseudomonadota > Alphaproteobacteria > Rhizobiales > Hyphomicrobiaceae > Hyphomicrobium_B. Next base: position 645 of record JAYUCQ010000264.1, on the reverse strand, counting down.
GTTGCGAGTTCGCTCGGCGATGATTGGGATCGTCTCGACAGATGGCCGTTGTTCAGCGAAAAAATGTACTTCGCCGTCAATGCGGGGCATGCGCTTGCCGCGGCGAGCCTTATTGATAGCGCCAAACTTGGGATTGAGCCGATGATCGCGCGGACGTTTTGTGAGAACACTCAAGAATTTCGAAGCCTTCTCAGCGCGCGCAATATCGCTCTCAAGTTCGGTCATCAGACCTGTTCGGAGCCCGATCTCATTGCGATGCTTGAGGCCGGTCTCGGCGTCAGTATGCTGCCTGAGAGCGCGCCAAAGTCAGACAAGATAAAGCGCTTGCCGATTGCGGACGTCGACTACGGGCGGACGATTTTTTGTTACGGTGTGGCCGGCCGTCAACGCTCCATGGCCGCAGCGGCGCTCATTAAAATGCTGCGCTCGGCAGACTGGGCAGACAAAGCCGCCTGAAAAAGTGCGCAACCTCACTTTGAAGTGGGCGTTGCTTTGTGCAGGGCTGCGAGAATTTCGTTGATGTCCATCCTGGTGCGGAAATCAGGATCTACATGCCGCGCGACGACGCAGCCATCGGTTGCGACCACGAAAGTTGCCGGCAGCGGCACCAGCCAGCCATCGCTGCCGTGATAACTTTCGAGGTGA
>JAYUCQ010000263.1:0-1774 GCA_043740265.1 Hyphomicrobium sp. | reverse complement strand
CTCGCGAAGCTTTTCAAGCCTTCCTCGAAAAACGCGCACCGAGGTTCCGGGCTAGCGAGTGAGGTTGAAGATGCGGCGATCACTTCGGCAGTTCGCGGCTATTAGCGGATGCGCCATCGCGTTCGCTGCCTCGCTTCCCGCGCGGGCCAATATATTTACGGCGATCCTGCGCGATGCCGCCGAGACTGGCGGCAAAGCTGCGTCTCACTCGGTATCGCATCTGGGAGCCATAGCCAAAGCAGCGGAGCATCTGAGGGGCTTTTCGAACGCACCCAAAGGCGCTCTCGCCGCGCATGCGACTCCTGAGGGCCACTGGCAATTCGTCAATCGGGACGGGCGGGTCTTCACGGCCGGAACACCTGATGAGTTGACGAGGGTTATGCCATCGTTGGCACCTGACGCTCTCTCAGCGGGTGACCCGAAGATGTCGCTTTACCTGTCAGAAGACAGCGTCTTCGACAACCGCAGCGCGCTCGATCAACTGCCAAGGGATGCAGATTTACACGTTGTGACAGACGGTGGCGCATATTCCGTCGCCCGTAAGGGCTCGGGCAAAGAGGCTACGGTTACTGCCTACGTCCGGCCGTCTGTCGCCGTAGAATTAGCAGACCAAGCCTTATTCGATGAAACGGTGGCTTATTTCGAGCGCGGTTTGAACAAGGCCAACATCCGCACCCTTGCGCTGGAACCGGGGGCGTCAAACCTATTGTCGTTTGCGCCGAAATTCGACGCAGCTACCAAGGCTCCGCTGGTCGATCAATTAGATCCCGTGCATCTTGCCGCCGGCTTTCGCTCCATTCGTGGTCAAACGGCGCTTGTGGTTGGCCGCGTTGAGAATGGAAAGCTCTTTTTTACCCCCTCAAAGGGCGCAGAGATGAGTCGTGATATTGAAGAAATCACCGGTGCGGCAAGTCAAAACGATGTCAATCTTGTCATCCTTCACACCGGCTCTGCACGGCAGCCAGGCGGACGCAATTGGTTGTGGCAAACCGTTGAAGTTGGCGGGTTGGCCGATGCGGCAAAGGCTAAGACATTCGGCGATTTTCTAGAGGCGCTGGCGTCTAAGCGCGGCGGCTTTCAAGTCACCGCGTCGCGTGAAGGCTCAGGCCGCGTCCAGATTTCCGCGAAGCCAACGGCCGAGGGAAACGGCATCACGGGTGACGCGGCCAACCTTTTTGAAGAAGCGGTTGGTCACATCACCGGCGAGGTCGCGACAAACGCCGCGGAATTTCACAGCCGGGATCAGAGTAGTGAACTTGAATTGGATTCGAGGCTCATTCCCGGAATTCCGACGTTCATTCAGATCCCATATCTCGTGGCTCTCGTTGCTGGCGTGCTGAGCTGGCCAACGATCCGGGCGTGGTGGCGGAAAATTTGGCCGTCGGAGCCGGCGGGCTCGGGGAAGCAGAACCGGATGGCGCGCAATATCCTGCGCGAAACCGTGTTTTGGATCTTCTTTCTGCCGCTGGCTGGCATGCCGGCCCTTCTCTGGCAATTGGCGGTGCAGACGTGGACCTCGATCACAGCGCCATTTCGCTGGTTCCATCGCCGCTTTTTACGCCGCGAGGTCTAAAGCCGTCTTACGCGCGGGACTGCGAGGTACTAGGTTGTCCTCAAACATGTAACAAAAAAGGTGCCGGATGACGTCGCTTAAAAACAAGACGCTGTTTATCACGGGGGCAAGCCGGGGCATTGGACTTGCGATCGCCAAGCGTGCGGCCCGCGATGGAGCGAAGGTCGCAATCGCTGCAAAGACCGCTGAGCCGCATCCGAA
>JAYUCQ010000262.1:0-10660 GCA_043740265.1 Hyphomicrobium sp. | reverse complement strand
GTCATCACCGTGCGCGGGCTCATGACGGTTGAGAGGTCGCCATTGATAAACGCCGAGCGCGTCAAATCCGCGACGCGGACCATATGCGACACCTGCTTACGCTTGGCGTCGGTCTTGGCGAAGGCCTTGACCTTGGACAGCACGATCTTGGCTTCGTCATCATGCGGCAGGTAATTCAAAGTCGCGACAATCGACCAGCGGTCCATCTGACCCTGGTTGATCTGCTGCGTTCCGTGGTAGAGTCCCGACGTATCACCCAAGCCAATCGTGTTCGTCGTCGAAAACAAACGGAATGCCGGGTGCGGGCGGATGACCTTCGATTGATCAAGTAGCGTCAGCTTGCCGGAGACTTCCAGCACGCGCTGGATAACGAACATCACGTCCGGGCGGCCGGCGTCGTACTCGTCAAAGCACAAAGCGATATTGTGCTGCAGCGCCCACGGCAGAATGCCTTCCTTGAACTCGGTGATCTGCTTGCCGTCCTTCAGCACAATCGCGTCCTTGCCGACGAGATCAATGCGCGACACGTGGCTGTCGAGGTTGATGCGCACGCACGGCCAGTTGAGGCGTGCCGCCACCTGCTCAATGTGCGTCGACTTTCCGGTGCCGTGATAGCCCTGGATCATGACGCGGCGGTTGTGCTTGAACCCGGCCAGGATCGCCAGCGTCACATCGCGATTGAACAGATAATCCGGATCAAGATCCGGCACATGCTCGTCGGCCTTGGAATAAGCCGGCACTTCGAGATCGCTATCGATCCCGAACACCTGACGAACGGAAAGCTTCATGTCCGGCATCAAAGCCGGTTGCGCGCTTGATGTGGCGCTGGATTGCGTGCGCATAAATTCGTCCGTCCCGGCTTGCTGTGATGCTTTCTGAAAAGCTGGCTTCGATACCGGCTTCGAGATTTGTTTACGCGAGACGCCCTTCCGCTTCCCGGATTCTGTTACGGTCATGAACGGTCCCTTAGACCATTCCGGCCTGTTTGAGATAATTATAGGCTTGGATGATCTCGCGCAACTTTTCCTCGGACCGGCTGTCGCCGCCGTTGGCGTCCGGGTGATGCAGCTTGACGAGTTCCTTGAACTTGGCCTTGATCGCGTCTTTACTGGAGTCATCCTTCAGATCGAGGGTGCGGATGGCCTTGCGTTCCAAAGGCTTCAGCTGGCGCTGATAGCTGGGCGTAGTTGCCGCCCGGGAACTGCGGTAGACCCTGGGACCGCGCGCTGTTTGCGCCACCCGTTCGGCCGCTTCTTCGGCGCGAGCCCCGTCTCGTGTGCCGTGGGCCCAAGCATTGGCGCCGGATTTCCAGGTTGGCCGGTGACCGGTAATGGCGTCCTTGCGGAATTCATCGACCTCGATGTCGCTCATGCCATCGAAATAGTTGTAGCTGTGGTTGTATTGGCGGACATGATCGACGCAAAAATTATAAAATTGACCCTCTTTACCCCGGCCCATCGGCGCGCGGTGCGGGCCCGGCTTGTCGCAGCCCTTCCACTGACACGGCGCCGATGTGTCGCGCGTCGGCGTCGCGTCCTTCTTGCCGGACACGCGAATACTATCGAAAAGTTTGGAGTTGAGTTTCATGGGGCCTGATTATGATCGCTCACGGGCTCGGACACAAGGTGACAACACGTTCCGCCGGCGGCCATTGCAATTGTGCCTCAGCAGGCTTTAACAGCGGGTTGAAGATGTCTATATGTTTGTTTTAGTCAGGCGAGGGCTAGCAGTGTCCGCAGAAGCACGCTTGAAAGAAAAGCTGATGATCGCCCTGAGGCCCGTTCGCCTCGACGTCATCAATGAATCAGACATGCACGCGGGCCATCGCTCGTCACCTGGCACCGGTGAAAGCCATTTTCGCGTGCTGGTTGTCTCGGACGCATTTGCTGGCAAGTCGCGCGTTGATCGCCACCGTATGGTGAACGCTATTTTGGGTGACGATGTCGGCGGCCGCATTCACGCGCTGGCGCTTGCGACCTATGCGCCGGGGGAGAAGATTCCGGCTTAACCTCCATCCAGCGACGACGTCTCGGCGGACGCGGTGTCTGCGGTAACGGGCTTGGGCACCGGCTTGATGCGCAGCGCCGTAATTTTGTTGCGCGACTTGCGCAAAATTTCAAACCTGTAGCCGTGAAACGTGAATTCCTGGCCGGGCTCTGGGATAGTCTGTGCTTCATGGATGACGAGACCTGCGATTGTTGTCGCCTCGTCGTCCGGCAAATCCCAATCCATCTGACGGTTGAGATCGCGAATGGCGACCGTGCCATCGACATTGACGGTGCCATCGGGTTGCAGACGGACATGGGTTTCTTGCGTGTCGTGCTCGTCGGTAATCTGGCCGACGATTTCTTCCAGAATATCTTCAAGTGTAATCAGCCCTTGCACCTCGCCGTATTCATCGACGACCAGCGCCATCTGGGCTTTTTTCTTCAAAAACTGATTGAGCTGATCCTTGACGCTCGTGGTGTCGGGCACAAACCACGGCGGCGTTGCGAAGCTCATGATATCGAGCTTCGAGGGGTCCCAACCGGAGCGGCTCAGCGCCGTCAGCAAATCCTTGGTGTGCAGCACGCCAACAATGTTTTCCGGCTCATCCCGCCAAACCGGCGCGCGGGTGTATTGCGATTTCAAAAGCTCTTCGAGAACTTTGGAAGGCGGGTCGTCGGCGTCAATCGTCTCCATCTTGGTGCGGTGGACCATGATGTCGGCGACTTCCAGATCGCGTAAATCGAGCACGCCACCGAGCATATTGGCGTCGCCCTTGGCAACGGTGCCTTCCTTGGCCTGCAAATCGATAGTGCCGCGAATTTCTTCGTGTGCCGCGAGAATATTGGCGTTGTCATCGCTTTTTCCCGGCGTCAGCTTCAAAAGCTGGCGGACGACAAATTCGATGGCCGTCGTGAACGGCGTCAGGATGTAGATGACGCCGCGCATCATCGGCGCAACAACAAGCGCGACGCGATCGGAAAACGCCAGCGCATATGTTTTCGGCAGTACAGCTGCGAATATGACGATCAACAGGGTTACGCTGGCGGTGGCGTACGCCACACCAAATTCGCCAAACAATTGGACGGCTAAATTCGATGCCAGCGCTGCCGCGAGAACATCGACAAGGGTATTGCCGAGCAGCACGGAGCCGATCATCTTTTCCGGCGACGACAGCAGTTTGTTGACGAGTTTTGCTTTGCTGTTGCCGTCCTCCTCCAGCGCATGCATGCGGGCGCGCGACGCAGCCGTCAGCGCCGTTTCGCTTAGGTTGAAGAAAGCCGACAACACGATGAGCAGCACGATGGCCGCGAGGCTCAGGCCGATGGAGAGTGTCATTTTGCAATAGTCATGGGGGAAGCGTTGGGTTCCAAAGTGATCAAGCGGACTGATCCTAGCACAACCGCGGTGTTTGGCTTAACCCCTGATTTCGCGGGCCAGAAATGCCTCAACCGTCAGCGGATCGACGTCGCGGGTGATGAACGCCTGGCCAATGCCGTGCACCAAAATAAAGGTCAATCGGCCCTGCCGGACTTTTTTGTCTTGTGCCATCAACCGCATCAGTTCAGCGGCATCGGCCTTCCCGCCTGGAATGTCGTTGATGTAAACCGGCAAGCCCACAGCCTTCAAATGCCGCGTGACGCGCTCCGCCGTGCCTTTGGGCGAGAGCCCCAGCTCTTCCGAAAGCCGGAATGCCAGGCACATGCCGATTGACACACCTTCGCCGTGCAGGAGCCGGCTTGAAAAGCCAGCCCAGGCTTCAAGCGCGTGGCCGAATGTGTGACCGAGGTTGAGCAGGGCGCGATCACCGGTTTCGGTTTCGTCGCGCGCGACAATGGTGGCCTTGGCCTTGACGCTGGTTTCGATAGCCTGCGTCAGTTCCGGACCACTATTGCCGAAGACCCCGCGCCAGTGCTGCTCAAGCCACGCGAAGAACGCCGCATCGCCGAGCAGGCCATATTTAGCTACTTCGGCATAACCGGCGCGCATCTCACGCTCAGGCAAGGTTGTGAGGACGCCGGTGTCCGCCAGCACAAGGTTTGGCTGGTGGAAAACGCCGACGAGATTTTTGCCTTGCGGCGTATTGATACCCGTCTTGCCGCCAACCGAACTGTCGACTTGCGCCAGCAATGACGTTGGGATCTGCACGAACCGGATGCCGCGGCGTAAAATACCGGCAGCAAATCCGGCAAGATCACCGATCACGCCGCCGCCGAGCGGCACAACAATGTCGCCGCGCTCTAGCCCGAGTTCGAGCAGACGCTCACACAGAGGTGCAAGTTCACGAAAGCTTTTCGTCGCTTCGCCGGGCGTTAAAATAATCGAGCCGGCAAACATGCCTTCGACTTTGAGGCTGGCTTCAAGAGTGGCGAGGTGATGCCTTGCAACGTTTTGATCCGTCACAACACCGCATTTTACCGGCCCGAGACGCTCCTTGATGATCGTGCCGGCGCGAGCGAGAAGCCCTGTGCCAATCAGAACGTCATAAGACCTGTCCGCTAAATCAACGCCGACGACACTGGGAGGCAGTATGGTTTGGGGGTCGGGCATCGACGACTCTTTTTCCTTCAGGGCGTGACCGGTCAACGCTGTCATTGCCGGCAATTGCGCGGTCCGGCTTATGATTTCACTGACGATGACGTCGTGCGGTTCATCGCGGCTCTCAACTGTCAGATCGGCTTCAGCGTAAATAGGGTAGCGCGCTTCCATCAATTTGCGCATCGTGGCTTCGGGATTGCCGGTGCGCAATAGCGGGCGCGTGTCGCGTTTCGAAACCCGGCGCATCAGCACGGGCAACTCGGCGCGCAGCCAGATGGAAAAACTGCTGTCACGGATTTTCTGCCGCGTCTCGGAGTGCATATACGCCCCGCCGCCCGTCGCAAGCACCATCGGTCCGTGGGATAACAAGCGCGAGATGACTTTGCGCTCACCCTCGCGGAAGTGATCTTCGCCGTGGTCGGAAAAAATCTCGTTGATTGATTTGGCGGCCGCGCGCTCGATCTCTTCGTCGGCATCGACGAAGGGCAACGAAAGCCGCGCCGCCAAGCGCTTGCCGATAGATGATTTTCCGCAACCCATCAGCCCAACAAGCACGATGGACCGGCGGCCAAGCCGCTTCTTGATCACGTCCATTGCTTCCGGCTCGGTCATATCAACAACGTGTCAACTGCTGGGTCTTGGGGGTTTGCCGATGGTTTTATTCGCGACTGCTGCCAACAGGCACTTGCGGTCTCAGCCGACCACATGCCACGATCCGAATATGTCCGCAAATCCGATCCTTAAAGCACTGGCAACAGGGACTACCGGGACCGGCAGCCGCCATCGACGCCAGAAAGCCCGCCCGAAAGCACTCCCGACAACTCTGGGCAACCGGGGGAACGGGCCTTAATCGCGACAACTTGGGTTATCAGGTATCTCGCCGGTCAGGATAAACGCATGCCGAGCCTGTTCAGGTTCCTGTTTGTTGCGGGATTGGTCGCCGGGCTTGTCCTGGCGGGACTTTACGTTCTGGCGACAAAATATGAGCCCGAGCAGCAAACGATCAGCAAGCCGGTCGCAGGGGTTAAAATCCGGAAGTAGCCCAGTAGTTCAAGTAGCCGAGTGTTTATTTGACCCGTCGGGGACCCGCCAGAAAGTCATGCGCGTGAGATTACACTTCGGGCTCATCCTATTTGCCGTTGCGGCCATCACCCTACCCGCACTCGCTGATGAGAGCTGGCAACCGTTCAATCCGTTCGCCGAAATGGATCGCAAGAAGGCTGCCAAAAAAGCCGCCGCCGCAACGCCCGCCGGAACCGATACACGGCCTGCACTCGCGCCATTGCACGGACCAGATGCCGCCGCTCCAGCCGAACAGGCCATGCGCGAGGCCATTCCGCCGCCGGTGGAAAAAGGCGATCTTGCACCCGTGATGGCCAGCGACGGATCGGGATTGCCATTCGAACTTTGGCGCGGATTGACGACTGAGAACGTCGAAAAACTCATCAGCCAGCTTGAAATTCCACCGCGGTCGCCAGCGTTGCACAATCTTTGGAAGCGACTGATCACGGCTGATATCACGCCATCTTCTGGCGCAGCTGCGGACAGCAAATTTACGGCGCTGCGGCTGGAAGCGCTATATCGCTCGGGCCTCGCCAAGGAAGCAGCGACGGAACTCGCCAAGCAACAGCCAGCAGGTGACGCGCTGCTCGCCATGCTTTCGGCGCGCAACGAACTCGCATCAGGTAAAGCAACGCGGGCGTGCGAGATTGCGCAGAAAGGGGCGGCGCTGAAGGGCGACATGCCAAGGCGGCTTAAAGGCCAAGGCATTTTGATGACGGGCTATTGCGCCGCCCTTGCCAACGATACGGCGTCAGCTGGCCTCGCCGCTGAATTGGCGCGCGAAGAAGGTCAAGAGACGTCGCCAGGGCTCGAAGCCTTGGACGCGCTTTCAATTGGTGCAAAACCGAAGATCGCCGTGACTTCGGCGCTACCGCTGATCGACTATCGCCTGGTCGAACGGATTGGTCCAATTGCGCACAAGGACGTTCTCGAAAAGGGCGAGCCGGCACTGCTGGTCGCGCTCGCCAATGACGCGGCAACACCTGTCGACCTCAGCCTACCGGCTGCCGAAAGCGCCGCCAAACTCAACGCCCTGTCGCCTGATCTTTTAGCGGCAATTTACCGGACGAATGCCAGTTCTGAATCCAGCGACGCATTGCTGTCCGGCGGAAAGTTGCAAGGTGCGCCCCGCCGCGCTGCGCTTTTCAAAGCGGCTGAAGCCGAACAAACGCCGATGAAAAAGACGCGCCTCATTCGCGCGTTTATCGACGATGCCAAACATCAGGGATTTCTCTTTCAAGCTTTGCTGATGGCCGCGCCGGTCATTTCAAGTCTGAAGCCGCAACCGGAGATCAGCTGGTTCGCTGAAACTGGCGCAGAGATCGGATTAGCTGCGGGACAATATGATTTGGCGCGCCGGTGGGTGGCAACGTCGAACGTTCCTGATCGCCCAGGCGGCAACCTCGATCACTGGCTGGCGCTGGCTGACATTGCCGACCCGAACGTCACCAACCGCGGCGAAAACTTGGAAGCCCTCGAAAAGCTTTCGCAGACAGGGCGCTTCAAAGCCGACGACCTGCATCGCTTGGCAACCGTGCTTGACGCTCTGGCCTACAACGTTCCCATTCCCTTGTGGGAAGCGGCCAGTCGCACGCCGCAACCGAACACGGGCTATTTGCCGGAAACGGGCGTTCTTTCAGAATTGCAGGAGGCTGCGAAGAAAAAGGAATTCGGCCACACGGTTTTGCTTGCTATGAAAGCTCTTGGCCCCAACGGTGCGGAAGGCGCGCATATGATCGCGTTGGGTGATAGTATCCGTGCCTTGAAACGCGCCGGGCTTGAGGCTGATGCGCGCCGCTTAGGTCTTGAAGCACTGTTGGGCGCATGGCCGCGCTCGACGGCGAACTGAGGCTAGGCAGGAACATGACCGCGGCGTCCAATCACGTTGCAGCGTTTCTGGAAATGCTTTCGTCCGAACGCGGTGCAGCACAAAATACACTCGACGCCTATGAACGCGACCTTGCCGCATACTTGGGATTTCTCGAGAGCCGGTCGCGCACCCCTGAAGCCGCCGACGCGAAAGACGTGCAGGCCTATCTCCAGTCTTTGACTGAAGAAGGATTGGCCGCGACGTCGCGGGCGCGGCGGCTGTCATCGGTGCGTCAGTTTTACAAATTCCTTGCAGCCGAGGGCGTGGTCGATACCGATCCTGTGGCTGGACTGTCTGGGCCAAAACGTGCGCGCGCCTTGCCAAAAGTTTTGAGCATCGCCGAGGTCGATCGCTTGATTGACGCGGCGGCAAAACGCGTTGAGGGCCAAGAGGGCCGCGATCTTTTCCGGACGTTGCGCTTTCATTGCCTGATCGAAGTTCTTTACGCCACCGGTATGCGAGTAAGTGAGCTTGTCGGCCTGCCGCGTTCGGTGCTGCGCGGCGACCGGCGCGTTTTGACAATCAAAGGTAAGGGCGGGCGCGAACGTTTGGTGCCGCTCAATCCAGCTGCGCGCGAAGCGCTTGATCGATATCTGATGGTCTCGGGCCGCTTTGACAATTCACCGTGGCTGTTCGCTTCAAAAGCGGCCGAAGGGCATGTGACGCGGCAGGGCTTCGCCCAAGATTTGAAAGATGTCGCGCTGGAAGCGGGCCTCGATGCCGAGCGTGTTTCGCCGCACGTGTTGCGCCACGCTTTTGCAAGTCACCTGTTGGATCGCGGCGCTGATCTGCGCGCCGTGCAGCAGTTGCTCGGTCATGCCGACATTTCGACAACGGAAATTTATACGCACGTGCTGCAAGAGCGGTTAAAGAAACTGGTCAATGAACATCACCCGCTGGCGAAGAAATAATTCCAGCAATGTGCGCTGCAACCAAAACGGGGATAAGTAATGTTTGGCGTTAAGGCTGATTGTGCTTGAGCGTAACGCTCCTCTATGGCATATTGGATAAAGTGCCAGAGAGGCTAGGTTGGTGACCGGTTCGTATTTGCGAGCCGGTTTTTTTGTGTTTGCAGTGACGCGAGTGATGCTACGTTACGCACAATCGCAACCGCATCCGGAGTGACCCATGAGCCGCCTGTACGGAGACAACCACCGCGCCATGCAGATGGCGTTTGATACGCGCGGCATGGCCGATCGCATCGAGATGATCGCGGTCAAGCCGGAAGTCGATGACATGGCGCGCGGCTTCATCGAAAGCCGGGATATGTTTTTTCTGACCACGATCGACCACATGGGCCGGCCGACGGTTTCCTACAAAGGTGGCACGCCGGGTTTTGTGAAAGTGCTCGACAACACTACGATTTTGTTTCCGAGCTATGATGGCAACGGCATGTACCTGTCGATGGGCAACATTTCGGGCAACCCGGAAATCGGTATCCTGTTTATCGACTTTGAAAAGCCGTTCCGCCTGCGCTTGCAGGGCCGCGCCGAGGTGATTGTCGCCGGGCCCGAAGTCGCGATGTTCAAAGACGCGGAAATGGCGATCAAGGTCAAGGTTCACGAAACCTGGATGAACTGCCCGCGTTACGTTCACCGCTACCATAAGATCGAACCGTCGCGTTATGCCCCGGGCGTTGAAGCCGAGACACCATTCTGCGAATGGAAGCGCATCGATGGCCTGCAAGATGTGGTGCGCCGGCACGAGCGTGAAACGGTTGAAAAAATCGGCACCACAACCATCGACGAATGGATGGGGAAAGTGATGACGGGCGATAAGGGGGTTTAGCGTCCGGCCTCAAAGCGGGGGAGCGTCAACCGGATCATCTTTCCGGCGCGACGTGTCGATTTCGGGTTCGCGGGCGTCGGCGAGGCCCCAGATGCACGCCATCAGAATGAAGAAATGCCGCCAGTGGTCGGTGTCGATGACGAAGCCTTCGAAGACGACGCCGGCGAAGGCGGCACTGGCAACGACGAAGCCGCCTTGCAGCGCGCCGTTGAGCATGGCTGCGCGAAGTCCAACAACGAGCGTGACGATGACAGCAAGGACGTAGAGAAGTCCGCCGATCCATCCGGCATTGAGAAACATGCTGAAGTAGACGTTGTGCGGTTCTTCGTGATGATATTTGTCGCGGAAGGTATGCGTGCCGATGCCGAGCGGGTTTTCCAGGATGAGATTGCGGGCCTTTTCCTGACCGCCGAAACGGCCATCGGGTCCGACGTCATAGCTCTGGTCGAGGCTGGCCCGTTCGCTGAACAAAGATCGCACTTGCTCGACTTGGAAAATCGCAAAGAGGGCGACGGCAGCCGCCGCAATGCCAGTCATGCCGACAATGCTGAGGCGATGCAAATCCGAGCGGCGGCGTGATGTGACCGACGTTAACGCGGCGAGGATGACAAGTGAAACACCGGTTGAAATCCAAGCGCCGCGCGAAAAACTGATGAGCAGCCCGATGACCAGCGGCAGCGCCACGAAGGCCGCGATATAGGCCCGCTTGGCGGGTTCGCGCAACATGATCCAGGCCGCAAACGTGATCGCCGGGACAAGCGCCGCGCCGTAAACGTTCGGGTCTTTGAAGGTGCCGCGGGCGCGGCCGTAGTTAGTGAAAAGGTCATAGGTGGACGGTACGATATTGAAATAGCCGATGACGGCGGCAGCGGTCGCGACAAGGCAAGCGGCGGCGTAGCACCAAAAAATCAGCGTGATACGCGGCACAGGATCAACAGCGATATATCCTGATAGGACGAAGGCACCGGCTGATAAAAACAGCGTGACGAACTGATGTTTAATTGCGGTATCGAAATTGACCGACATGGCCGTGCCAGCGATGGCCAATGCCACGAACGCGGTTAGAATTGTAAAGCTTGAAAGCGACAGCCTGCCGAACCGGACAGCGCCAAGGACCGGCAGCGTCACGATCACAACAGCCATCAATCCGTCCGCAATCGCCGGTTCTGAAAATACGATGGTGCTCATGAGCATCGCGACGGCGACGATCACGCGCGCCATGGAACCGGCGCTCACGGCCCAGCCTGCGGGTGGTTGCATCACGCCGGAACTAGTATGCATTTTTCCCCGACAGCAACGAGAAGGGGGTCAATGCTATGATGTAGAGATCTAGGAGAACAGACCAGTTGTCGATGTAGTAGAGATCGTATTCAACGCGCTGCTGGATTTTATCGTGCGTATCGGTTTCGCCGCGCC
>JAYUCQ010000261.1:0-4438 GCA_043740265.1 Hyphomicrobium sp. | reverse complement strand
GGCCGATGACTTTTGGCCCGGCCAGCCGCATCACGCCGTCATGATGCTGGCGAGCAGCGCCCTCAAGGTCGTGCCGTTGACCATTCACGTGCCCTTGGCGCGGGTGCCAACACTGATCTCGCGGCATCTCATTCAAGCGTCGGCGCGCACTGTCGCCCGCGCTTTGCAGAATGACTTCGGCATCGCCAATCCGCGCATCGCCATCGCTGGCCTGAACCCGCACGCGGGCGAGGCAGGGACAATCGGCCACGAGGACCGCGACGTGATTGCCCCCGCCATTCAGTCGCTGGTCGCGGAGGGCTTCAACGTGACCGGCCCGCATTCTGCCGACACTCTCTTTCATGCGGCCGCGCGCGAGACGTACGACGCGGTTATCGCCATGTATCATGACCAGGCCCTGATCCCTATCAAGACGCTTGCCTTCGACGAAGGCGTCAACGTTACGCTCGGGCTGCCGTTCGTGCGGACCTCGCCCGATCACGGCACGGCCTTTGACATTGCAGACCAAGGCATCGCCTCAGCCACGAGCCTCATCGAGGCGTTGAAGCTGGCCGATCGTATGGCGCGCCGCCGCGCGTTGGCCGCCGCATGAGCGCGAGCGTTCCACCGCAGTCCGGCAACAGTCCCGATGGGCTGCCGCCGCTTCGTACAATCATTGATCGCGACGAGTTGCGCGCCAAAAAGAACCTCGGGCAAAATTTTCTTCTCGATCTCAATCTCACGCGGCGCATCGCGCGCTGCTGCGGGAACATGAGCGGGCGCACGATCCTGGAGATCGGCCCGGGTCCCGGTGGTCTCACCCGGGCGCTGTTTCTGGAAGGGGCTGAACGCATCATCGCCATTGAGCGCGATGAGCGCTGCCGGCCAGCGCTTGAGGAAATTTCACGCCGCTATCCGGGCCAGCTCGACCTCAACTTCGGCGATGCGCTGACGGCGGACTGGGCCGCTCTCCTTGGTCCATCCGCGGGTCCGGTGACAATTGCCGCCAATCTGCCTTACGGCATCGCGTCACTGTTGCTGGCGGGCTGGCTGGAGACGGAGCCCTGGCCGCCGTGGTTCGACAGCATGGTGCTGATGTTCCAGCGCGAAGTGGCAGAACGCATCGTCGCCGAGCCCAACAGCAAAGCTTACGGACGCCTCTCTGTGCTCTCGCAATGGCGCTGCGAAACCAAGATCGTCATGAACTTACCGGCCGAAGCCTTCACGCCGCCGCCCAAGGTTGCATCGGCCGTGGTTGCGTTCACGCCGCGCGCGCTGCCAATGCCCGCGTGCTCGGTCAAGACATTGGCCCGTGTGACGGCAGCAGCCTTTGGCCAACGCCGTAAAATGCTGCGCGTCAGCTTAAAGCAACTGATGCCGATGCCGGAGCTGCTGCTTGAGAAAGCCGGTCTGACGCCCACCAACCGCGCTGAAGATTTGCAGGTCAGCGACTTCGCACGCATGGCCGCTATTCTTGATGGCGTCGGCGGCAATCCAAACAAACTTTAAAGGCCGCTTTGCATATCGCGCACGAATGCGGACAGCCCCAGAAGCCGCTCGCGCTTCAATCGTTCGGCCAGCAAGATTGCCGTCACCGCGCGCACGCTGTCTTCAAGATCGCTGTTGACGATGACGTAGTCGTACTCAGCCCAGTGGCTGATCTCGGCGGAAGCTGCCGCCATGCGCTTGGCGACGACGTCGGCGGGATCCTGCGCCCGTGATTTCAGCCGCTGTTCGAGAACCTGGCCAGATGGCGGCAGCACGAAAACCCGCGCCACATCGCCCTTCATCTTTTCAGACAATTGCTGGGCACCTTGCCAGTCGATATCAAACAGCACGTCTTTGCCTGAATCAATCGCCGCCATAACGGCGGCGCGTGGCGTACCGTATGAATTGTCGAAGACGCGGGCCCATTCGAGCAGATCGCCGTTGGTCTTCATGTCTTCGAAGCGCTGTGGAGTCACAAAGAAATAGTCAACGCCGTCGCGCTCACCGGGGCGCGGTTTACGCGTCGTCACCGACACCGACATGGCGATGCCCGGATCAGCCGCAATCAGGCGGCGCGCCAGAGTGGTTTTCCCAGCGCCCGAGGGCGACGATAAAATGTAGAGGACGCCACGGCGCGCAAGGCTTGGCCGCAGCGGTTCGGGCGTTTCAGATTGAGATGCCGGTGGATGAGCCATGTTATTCGACGTTTTGAACCTGTTCACGAAGTTGATCGATGACGGTTTTAAGCGCCAAGCCAAGGCGCGTCACGTCAACGGCATTGGCCTTAGAGCAGAGCGTATTGGCCTCGCGGTTGAATTCCTGCGCCAGGAAATCGAGCTTGCGGCCGACCGCACCCGGCTCACTCAAAATCTCGCGCGCCGCCGCCACGTGGGCGTCGAGACGCGCCAATTCCTCTTCAACATCGGCGCGGGTGGCAACCAGGATCGCCTCTTGATGCAGCCGGTCTTTGTCGAGCGTTTCGGAGGCTTCAACAAGCCGCGCAACTTGTTCTTTGATGCGGCCGCGAATGGCATCTACGGATCGAGATGGCGACGCCCTGACAGACGCCGCGAGGCGCTCGATTTCGGTAACCTGATCGCGAATGATCGCATCGAGGCGAGCACCTTCGGCGCGGCGCGCATCCACCAACTTGCCGATAGCCGCCTCAAAGCCCGCGATCAAAACGCGCTCGCGGTTCGCCCGCACGTCGGACGCCTCAAGACCGGCATCGCTTTGTTCAAGAACGCCTTTGATCGCCAGCAGCGCAGCCGTGTCCGGGCGCGATCCGCCTGTCAGTTCGGCAACGCGGTCTGCCGCACGAAGAATATCCGTCAGCACTTGCTCGTTGAGGCGCACGGCACCGCCGTTGGCTTGACGTTCAAGCGTCAGCGTTGCCGAAACATTGCCGCGCACAAAGCGCTTGCCTGCTGCTTCACGCACTGGCAGCTCAATGGCATCGTTGCCGGGCGGCAGCCGCAGCCGCACATCAAGCCCCCGGCCATTGACGCTGCGCGCTTCCCACACCCAGCTGACGCCGTCGCAGGTTCCCTCGGAGCGTCCAAAACCCGTCATACTGGCGATTGCCATACGTGCCCTGCAGCCTGGCCAACTTTGAATTGTCCGGAATCGAACAAACCGGCGCCTCCAGCGGCCGCAACTTAGCCGCTGGGACGTCATAACGCCAACAGGAAGGGGGAGGCGACCGGGATTTTTAAGGCTTTTTGGGCTTGCGGACGGGCAACGGGATATCCGCCGCGCTGGCAGGCGTAATTGCCGCCGGTTTTGCCGGTTTGCTTTTCGAGTCGGTTGATTTGGCCGCCGGGTCCGCAGCAGTTTTGGCGGCGGGGGCCTCAGGATCGGCCGGATCGCCCGACGGCGGGATCGGCGCGACATCCGGATCGGGTTCAGCGGGCGCATCGCTGGCGCCTGCCTTTGCCTTGGTCTGTTTCTCGGCTTCGCGCCACTTTTGCACGGCCGCGTTATGGTCTTTCAGCGACTCGGTGAAGGTATGTCCGCCATCACCATTGGCGACAAAATAAAGATCGTTCGTCTTCGCGGGATTGAGCGTGGCTTCGAGCGCCGCTCTGCCCGGGTTTGCAATCGGCCCAGGTGGCAGACCGTTGATCTGATAGGTGTTGTAGGGCGTCTTGGTCTCAATCTCGGCTTTGGTCAGGCCACGCCCGAGCGCACCTTGACCGCCGGTAATACCGTAGATTATGGTTGGATCAGATTGCAGCCGCATGCCTTTTTTCAAGCGATTGTAGAAGACGGCAGCGACGCGATCACGCTCTTCGACCTTGCCAGTTTCTTTCTCAACGATCGACGCGAAGGTGACGGCTTCCTCCATCGTCCGCAACGGCAAATCCGGCTGGCGTTTGTCCCAAAGTTTGGCGACGGCTTTCTGCATATCGCTTTGCATCTTGTCGATCAGTTCCTGGCGCGACGCACCCTTGGCAAAGGGATACGTTTCAGGCATCAGCGTCCCTTCGGCCGGCACATTCGTGACGTCGCCGGTCAAGTTGGCCTCGCCTTTCAATCGCTCGACGATCTGCTGACTGGTGAGGCCTTCCGGAACTGTCACTTTGTAGAGAATGGATTTGCCCTCGGCGAGCGTGTCCATCACCTGGCGCATCGAGGCGTGATCTTTGATCTCGTACTCCCCGGCCTTCAGGTCGGGTGCCTTTTTGATGCCGAGCATCGATTGAATGAGGTGACCGCCGATGAAGGTCCAACGGTTGGTGATGATGCCCTCACGCTCCAAGCGTTCGGCAATCGCGATCCGGCCCTCGCCTTTGGGAATGACGATGTTGCGCGCGGCTTCGAGGGGCCCGGGACTTTCATACTGGTGATAAACGATCAGCCCGAAGCCGCTGGCGGTCACCATCGCAACCAGGGCTACCGTCAGCAGTCCGCTGAAAAATTTGATTGTACCGGTCACGACACGCGACGATTCACGGGCCTCTAGCCCACG
>JAYUCQ010000260.1:0-1787 GCA_043740265.1 Hyphomicrobium sp. | reverse complement strand
CACAGCATGGCTTCAGCGCGCAGCTCGCACCGCTGGGCGCGCAGGTGGCAGCTTCCGCGGCTGTTGGAGCCACAATCGAAGTCACCAGCGGGGCGGCGATGGCCGCGGCCAGTCCCAGCGTGCGCACCATTTGGCGCCGCGATACGCGCGCCAGCGATGGCGGCGGCGCCTGGGCCGCCCGTTTTAGCAAGTGGATTTTTTCGAGTTGACGCAGTGCCTGCCAGACGTGCGTGTCCTCGCAGGGTGCTTGCAGTTGGTCTTCGAGGCGCTTAACTATTTCGGCGGGAGAAGTACGGCCGTCGCAGTTTTGCCAGACCAGCGCGACCGTTTTATTAAGACAGTGGGCCTGATGACTATCGAGGTCATAAACAAGCATCTCGTCGGGGAGTTCGTCTACAACTAATCGTTCGGTGCGCATCAGCGGCAGATGCTCGTCGTGGGCAGTCTTCTTCATTAAACCTCCACAGATCCATTCGTGTATGGGGATGCGCGCACCATCAACCGCACAACGATGAATCAAGGAAAAACTCTTGCGGCACTCTGATCGGGGTCAAGGGCTGGAAAACAGGTGCCTTATATACCATGAACACTCAGAGAATGCCAATGTAAACACGAGCCTAACGGCGGCCAATTTCGAAGAAAGAATCCGTTTGAGTCCGATAAGCTTTAGCTTGTCGTGGCGTCACAACAAGGTCGAGTGTAGCGGACCGCGACAAGCTGAAGCATGTCGGACAGCGGCAATCAAGTTCTTAGAGAGAAGCACTCACTTAACGAAACACGTGCAAGCAGCAACCCGGTCCGAGAAATCCCGACTAAATCCCAGCGCCGCGCAGTGCCGGCGCGTTCGTCTCGAAAGGTGGATGCTCCTCTTTAAAGACTCAATGGCCACTGGAGTGCTGCCGCCTGAAACTCTCTCTCAGGCTGCGCCGTCCCAGGAATGGCTTTCGAAGTCAGAATGCCTTTCGCCGCTGCAACACAATTTGTGTACATGGCTTCATGCTCTCCTCAAGACCAGTCAGGCCGGGAATTCATGAGGTTGAAACTTGTGGAAGAGCCGGGCTTGTTGGACAAACCCGGCTCAGGTTAGGAGTGGCGCCGGCCTACGACGGGCAGCCGTACGCCTCGACGCCGACGATGCGGCTATAGTTAGTGCGTGCGTTATTCACGACGATGCGAATCTTGGTGGTGGTGACAGGCGTGAAACTAAACTGTCGCCAGGCCTTGTCATTGCCGGTAACGTTGCCATTGGTGACTGTCAGCCAGCCAGTGCCGTCCCAGTATTGCACGTTGTAGTCGAGTAATCCCTCCCCGCTGCAAGATGAACTCAGGGTGGGTTGACCCGCGGCCCTCCAGTTGTTCTGCAAAGTGATGACATCAATCTCATCAATCACTTCGCTGACGGGGAAACGAACTTCCAGCGTGTCCGGGAAAGTGCCGCGAGTACCGTCGGCCCAGCCGCCGTTACCGTTGCCCCAGTTGTTGCCGGTGCGATCACCAAGGAGCGCCGACGCGGCTGGATAGCCACCGTTGCCGTACTCTGTAGAACCGACGGCTGTCGAACCGTTAGACGCCAGCGCAATGTTGGACCGCACGCAAAGCGCGGCCAGGTTGTTAATGGCCAGGTTGTCTATATACCAACCGGCATCAACGCCGTTCGCCGTCGCCACGTCCGAAGTCATGCGGAAGCGGATGTAAACCGGCAGGCCGCTGGGATTACGCACGCCGCCCGGAGCAAACGAGCCGAGCGCGATGCGCACCTGATGCAGAGCCTTGAGACCGGTGAAAGC
>JAYUCQ010000259.1:0-1792 GCA_043740265.1 Hyphomicrobium sp. | reverse complement strand
AGTTCAAGGCCGTGGGCGGCAAAAAACGGCTTCAAGGAGCGCACCATGAAGTAGGAAATGTGCTCGTGATAGACGGTATCTAGCAGCGTACGGTTGATGACATCGGCGCCATAGCCGGTCTCGAACACGAAGAAGCCGTCGCCTGCCAGCAACAGGCGGATGCCCGTCACCAGATCGGTGAGATCGTCGATATTGGCGATCACATTGTTGGCGATGATGATTTCAGCCTTGCCATGCTCGGCCACAATGCGCTCGGAGAGCTTTGCCGTGAAAAAATCGCCAATCGTCGTGACGCCGGACTTGGTCGCCTGGGCGGCGATAACCTTGGCCGGGTCCACGCCGAGGACGGACAGGCCACGTCGCTGCAATAAGCGCAGAACGGTACCATCATTGCTGCCGATCTCGACCGCGAAACCTGATGTCTTGGGCACGAGACGCGCCATAACGTCGTCGGCCAGCGTTTCGAAATGCCCTTTGAGGCCCTGCGATATGGATGTCGTGTAACGATAGTTCGTATATTGCAACGCGGGATCGACAATATGCACCAGCTGCATATGGCCGCAGTCGTGGCACAGATAGATGTCGAGTGGCGCCCAGATATTCTGGACGCCCGCCGCTTGGGCCGCGACATCAATGCCGACATTGGGTGACGCGCAGGGGACGGGCGCCAAGGGCACCACGCACTCGATCCTCGTCGAGTGGCACAAGCAGCAATGGGTGCGCTGATAAAATGGAGCCTTCATCGAAAGTCCTTGTTATGATCATATGACATTGCTATCGCGCCTATCAGGCAGCACTAACAGATTGACGGAGAATTTGCACATAACTTCCAGTCTCCGCTTCGTTCTGCCCGTCCGGCGACCAGGACGAAAACTCACTACCTTGCGAATTAAAGGGGCCGGTCGTCGTTTCCAGAAAGATCAGCCATTCGCTTTCAATCACCAGACCATGAAACAGCAAAGGGGGCATCCGGTACACACTCACACGGCCACCGCCCGCCGCGCCCAACGGCACCAACTCTCTGACGGAACCTTCTTCCTCGAATAGAACGGCTGTCGCCATCCCGCGCAAAATCGACAACGTCTCCGAGCGGGCAAAATGACGATGCGGGCGGACATAGCAGCTGCGATGATGCACGATCAGCATTTCGTGAACGGGTGCTTGCGGGTCCTTATGCAGACAGAGCCGGCTACGCCGACGCGGGAGGAGCGCGGCGCGCTCGATCAGCCAATCGATCTCGGCGTCGCCGATCGCGATGAAGCCCGGCGGGGCATAATAGACTTCGGGACTCTCCTGCCGGAACTGCTCTGTCAGGGCTGTTGGCATCGATTCCATCCATCATCGGCATCCATATCAGATATCATCTTCACTCTTACTTCAGCAGGGCGGTCAGATATTTCTGCAACGGCACCTTTTCGATCGAGGTGCGGTGGCCGACGATGCCGACCTTGACGGCGCCCGCCGCATTGCCGACAAAGGCGACATCCTGCATGGCCCCGCCAACCGCCGCCAAAGGTGCGGCCAGTGCGAAAAACGCGTCGCCGGCACCCACCGTATCGATCGTCGAGCGGGTGAAGGCTGGGATGTGGTCGATTCCAGCCACGCTGTCGACCGCATAACAGCCATGAGCGCCCCAAGTCACAACAAAGCGCGGACAATCGAGGCGCTTAGGCAACAATTCGCCCACCAGCGTTTCCGGCGTGGCAAACTTGTCCGCCATCGCCAGGCGCGCTTCCGGCGCATCGATGCAAATAAAATCGGCCCGGGTATAGCGCGTGATCAGATTGTAGCC
>JAYUCQ010000258.1:0-4494 GCA_043740265.1 Hyphomicrobium sp. | reverse complement strand
GATAGAGCGTATTGTCGAGATCAAAAATCCAGGTATCGACGTGAGAAAACCCGCGGATGGTTCCAGGCTGGGGCGCAACTGCGGTGGTTTTGGACATGGCCACTGTCACGTCTTCGCCTTTTTGCGATCAGGCTTTGTCACCAGCGTACCGACGCCATGCTCGGTGAAAAGTTCAAGCAGCACGCAATGCGGCACCCGGCCATCGATGATAACGACGCCTTCGACGCCGGCTTCGACAACCTCGATGCAGCCCTCGATTTTTGGAATCATTCCGCCCGAAATCGTGCCGTCCTTGATGAGGGCGCGGGCTTCGTCTGTCGTCAACCGGGGAATGAGCTTGTTGTTCTTGTCGAGCACTCCAGCGACGTCAGTCAGTAGCAGCAAGCGTTTCGCCTGCACTCTGGCGGCAAGCGCGGATGCGAACGTGTCGGCGTTGATGTTTAATGTTTCTCCGTCGCGACTGATGGCAACGGGGGCGATGACTGGAATAAGATCGGACTTCGAAATCACCTCGACGATGTGCGGATTGACTTCGAGCGGATCGCCGACATAGCCGATATCGACGGCTTGCATCAGATTTGATGTTGGGTCCGGCAGCTCGGTGATCTTTTTGGCAATCATCAAGTTGGCGTCTTTTCCGGAAATGCCGACGGCCTTGCCGCCCTGCTGATTGATGGCCGAGACGATTTCCTTGTTGATCTTGCCGCACAACACCATCTCGACGACCTCGACGGTCGGCTTGTCGGTGACGCGCAGGCCGTGAACAAAATCGGAAGTGATTTCCAGCTTCTTCAACATGCTGGCAATTTGCGGTCCGCCGCCGTGGACGACAACGGGATTGATGCCGGACTGCTTAAGATAGACCATGTCTTTGGCGAACGCGGTCGCTAAGGCCGCGTCACCCATAGCGTGGCCGCCGAATTTCACGACGACGGTTTGTTCGTCATAGCGAATGAGATGGGGGATGGCTTCGGCCAAAATGCGGGCCTGGACATGTGCCGACATGCCGTTGCCGGGCATTCCGTTTTCGGGCGCTGATAGGCCAGCGCTGCCAGCCGGAACTTTGACTTCGGTCACGGGAGTTCCCCAGTAAATCAATTGTATATCAACCGGTCAGGATTTTGAGGCTGTTCAACGCGTTGCTGCGTGCCGCCTCGGAGCATCCCGGATTGTGTTGCCGTCTTATAAACGCTCGGGCGGCGGCCTCAACGGAATTCCCACACAATCGGGTGTTACCCGGCACTGCGTTTATGGAAGTTGGCAGCTTTTAAGCCTTGGGGGCGAGGGTCCACACAGCTTTGTTGGCGAGGTGCTGCCAAGTGGGGCCGCGATAGGGTAGGGTTTGCTGACATGAAGCGTTGCACTTGTCCGTTTTTGGAGCGGCAAGGCCTCGGTCTGAGCCGGTGTAAGAGGACGTGCAAGTGAACTTGGCCGCTGCAGACTTCAGCCAAATTCCGATGTCGCAGAGCTTGGCCGCGACCTTGGCCCGGGCCTCTGAGGCTGCTGGCGCGTTAGGCAGCCCTGACGTGGCGCTGGAGCACGTGCTTTTGGCATTGTGCGATGACGCCGACGCGCAAGCCGTGCTTGTCGCCAGCCGGGTTGACGTGGCGCGGCTGCGCACCGAGACGCTCGGATACCTCGGCAGCATTCAGCAGGCGCCGATCAGTGGCGGCCTTGGTGTGTCCCCCGGATTGACGCGCATTCTTGAGGCGGCTGCGGCCGCGGCGCGCGGCGGCCGCCGCCGCGATATCAATGGCGCCATCGTTTTGGCTGCCATTGTCGGCGACGGAAAAAGTGCGGCGGCTCAAATTCTGCAAGCGCAAGGTTTGACGTTCGACGAAGCCATACGCGCCTTGCAGTCGGCATTGGCCGCGCCATCGCGTGACGCGATGCCGGATTTACGTCCCACTGACGATGTTTTGGCCGGGGCACGTGCGCGCGTGCAGTCGCGGTCTGCGCCGACGTTGCGCGATATGATGGGGCAGCCGCCGCCGGTTGCAATGCCGCGGCAGCCATCGATTGCGGAAGCATTTCCACGCCCGCAGGCCATTCCGGCGCCGATGCCCGAACCTAAGTATGAGGCGGAACCGCAGGCACCGGCATCGACGGAGCCAGTGCAGCCCGCTGCAAGTTCAACTGCGGCCCCGGAACCTGCTGCCGCGCCCGGTCCCGCCCCCGCTGCGTCTCCTGCGGCGGAACAGCCGAAGGCCGAGACGAGCTACATTTATCCGTCGCCTGAGAGAATGCCGCAGCAGACACCTGCTCCGGTCGCGATGCCGTCCCTTCAAACCGGCCACCCCGGCAATTTTGATTTCAGCCGTCCGGTGCCGATCGCGACGCCACCGCCGATACCGCCACCGATTCCGCAGCAGCCGCAAAATTATGGCGTGCCACCGCAATATCCATTCGCCCCTGCGCCTATGCGCGAGCAACAAATGCATGCGCCACGCTGGGATCAGTCGCCTGGCCCATTTGGCCGGCCTCAAGACGGCGGCAATTCCTACGGCGATATAGACGCTCAGCTTGGCCGGACGCCGAATGCTCCGGTGCCACAAATGCGGGCGCCCAGTCCAATAGGCGGTGGCGCAGCGCCGCAACAAAATCGCGGGGCAAAGCCGAAAGGTGAAACCGGGCAACTGGCTGAAAATATTCCGCGCAGCATGCGCGTCAGCAGGACCGAGCGCGTCGAGGTGCGCATCGCCAAGTCGTCGGCTAAAGCTATTACCGAAGGCTTGGAAGGCGGCGGCGTTGCTTGGCAGCACGATGTCGTCGTTACGCAGGCGATGTCAGTCAGGTTGCGCGCACCGGAAGGCGGATTTTTTATCGAGACGGTTTCGCCTGAAACGCAATGGCTCGAAAATCATCTTGGCTTTGCAAGCGACGAATTCGCCAGTTGGCGGTTTTTGGTGACGCCGCAAACGCGCGGCCGGACACGATTGCAAATCGTCGTTTCGGCGCGGACGATTGGGGCTGACGGCATGGCCGCTGAAACAGCGCTTCCCAATCAAGTCGTCGAAGTTAAGGTCCGCACCAACTACAAGCGCACGTTCGGGCGGCTGCTCGGCTGGATTTTCGCGGCGGTTGCCGGCGGCGCTTTTGCAAAGTTCGGCGAGAGCGGTATCGATATTGCCAACGGCGTCATTCAGAAGTTCATGCACTAAGCGTCGTTTTTAGCCGCTCGTGCTGGCGATGAGCCGGGCGATTTCGGCGCGCAGAATATCAACGCCGCCGCCTTTTTCCGATGATGTGGCGATGACCTCGGGAAACGCGGCAGGGTGTTTCGAGAGTGCCGCCTTGGTTTCCGCCGTCACTTTTTCAAGCGCTGTGCGGCTGATCTTGTCGGCCTTGGTGAGCACGGCTTGATACGACACCGCGGAACTATCGAGCAGCTCCAGAATGTCCTCGTCAGTTTCCTTGATGCCGTGGCGCGCGTCGATCAGCACGAAGACGCGCAGCAGTGTGCGCCGGCCCGCGAGATAGCCGCGCAGCACTTTGTTCCAGGCCTTGACTTTGTCTTTTGGGGCTTCGGCGAAGCCATAGCCGGGCATGTCGACGAGATACAGCCGCGCATCGGGAACCGAAAAGAAGTTGAGTTCCTGCGTGCGGCCCGGCGTATTCGAAGCCCGCGCCAGTTTCAACTGACCAACGAGAGCGTTGATCAGGCTCGACTTGCCGACATTGGAGCGTCCGGCAAAAGCGATTTCGGGCCGGTCGTCCGGCGGCAAATGGATGAGTTCCGGCGCGCCGCGCGCAAAGTCCCAGGGCAGGGTGAATAAACGCCGGCCGACCTCGATCTCTTCGTCAGAAAATTCCGCGGTACCGGTCATCTACTCGTAACTTTCCAACGTCGCGCGTCACGTCTCACTTGAGTTTTTTATCGTCATCGTCGTTGATTTTAATTCCTATGAGCCGCAGCACCGGCCCGAAGGTGCGCTTGACGTTGGCGACCAGATGAACTTCAGCGCCGTTCTTGGTGTTGATCGCCCACTGCTGCGCAATCGAAAGCGTGTTGCTCCACGCCCAGTAGATCACAAGGCCAGCCGGGAAACTGCCCAGCAGGAACGTGAACATCACCGGCATCCAGGCAAAGACCTGCTGCTGTATGGGATCGGGTTGTGGCGGGTTCAACTGCATCTGCACCCACATTGTGATGCCCATGATCAGAGGCCAGATGCCGATGTGCACAAACGCCGGCGCATCGAAAGGTAGCAATCCGAACAGATTGACGAGCGACGTCGGATCGGGTGCCGAGAGATCCTTGATCCAGCCGAAGAACGGCGCGTGACGCATATCGATTGTCACGAACAAAACTTTGTAGAGCGCGAAGAAGACGGGGATTTGCAGGAAGATCGGCCAGCATCCCGCCAGCGGATTGATCTTTTCCTTGCGATAGAGTTCGAACGTTTCTTTCTGCTGGCGCTGCGGATCGTCTTTGTATTGCTCCTTGATGCGCGCCATTTCAGGCTGCAAGCGCTTCATGCGCGCCATGCTGGT
>JAYUCQ010000257.1:0-4526 GCA_043740265.1 Hyphomicrobium sp. | reverse complement strand
TGTTGTAAAAAATCGTGTCGTTGAACAGTACCGTATCCTGTGGCACGACGCCGATGGCGCCGCGCAAGGATTTCTGCGTGACGTCGCGCAAATCCTGGCCGTCGATCGTCACTTTACCGCCGGATACATCATAGAAGCGCAACAGAATGCGGCTGACGGTCGATTTGCCGGCTCCTGACGGTCCAACGATGGCGACCATTTTGCCTGCCGGCACGTCAAATGAAACGTCCTTCAAAATTTCACGCTCGGGATCGTAAGCAAAACGCACATTGTCGAAGCGGATGGCGCCGCCGCTGACCTTCAAATCGCGCGCCCCTGGCCTGTCAGCCACTTCCGGCGATTGATCGAGCACATCCATCATTTTCTCGATATCGGTGAGGCCCTGTTTGATTTCGCGATAGACCATGCCCATGAAGTTCAGCGGCATGAACAGTTGCAGCATCAGCAGATTGACCATCGCGAAGTGGCCGACCGTATGCGTGCCAGCAGTCACATCGCGAGTTGCCATGACGAGACAGATCGTCAGCGCCACCGTAAAAATTACCGCTTGCCCCGAGTTGAGGATCGCCAATGAAGTATAGGTTTTGACGCTCGCCTTCTCGTACGTCGCCATCGATTTGTCGTAGCGCGCCGCCTCGCGCTCTTCGGCACCGAAGTATTTCACCGTCTCGAAGTTCAACAGGCTGTCAACGGCCTTCGTATTGGCGTCAGTGTCGCTGTCATTCATCGTCCGGCGGATGGCGACACGCCAATCGGTGGCTTTGATCGTGAACCAGAGATAGACGACGATCATTGCAACAATCGTCACGATGTAGCGCCAGTCAAATTCGATGGCGCAGACGCCGATGATCAGCAGGAATTCGACAATGGTTGGGATCAGCGTCATCAGCGCCATGCGGCTGATGTTTTCAATCCCCGCCCGGCCGCGCTCCAGAACGCGCGTCAGTCCCCCGGTCTTCTTCTCCAAATGAAACCGCAACGACAAGCGGTGCATATGCTCAAACGTCGAAAGCGCCAGCTTGCGAACGGCGTGCATGGCGACCTTCGCGAACATGCCTTCGCGCATCTGCACCAGCAGCGTCATCACGATGCGCGACAGACCATACAACATCGCCGCCAGAACCGGCGCGCCGACGAACCACGACATATCTTCAGACGCTGGCACCTTGCCGCCAGTTGCCGCGACCAGCGCGTCGGTGGCCCACTTCAGCGTATAGGGGATCATCACCGTCACCAGCTTGGCGATGATGATCAGCACCAGCGAAACCGAAACCGTGCGCCTGAGATCAGGCCGGTCGCTTGGCCAAACGTAAGGCCACAGCGCCCGCAGCACCCGCGTTTGTTCTGGAGACGGCTTAAAGCGGGCTGCGAACCCGCCGGAACCACGGTTGGGTTCACGAGGCCCAGCCGCGCTTGGAACATCGATCAATCGTTGCATGAACCATATTTAGGGTGCCGGGGCGCGATTGTCCAACCGGCACCTACGACTTTTACCGCGGCCTATTCTACGGCCGCCGCTACTACCGCGGCACGAGCACGCGCTGGCAGGGATAGATCAGATTTGGATCGGCAATTCGGGAACGGTTGGCGCGATATATTTTTGGATACAGCCGTCCCTGGTTGTAGTGCCGTTCCGAGATGCGCCACAGGCTGTCGCCGCGCGCAACCGTATAGCGCGCCGGCGGCGTGATGCGGCGCCCAGCCGACGAGCAGGATCGGCCGGGCGAACGCCAGACCCAGCGCCTCACCGCAGTACCGCGATAAGCCGCGAAATTGATGCCGCGATACGTCGCCTCTGAATAGGATCGCATCTTGATGCGGCGGTGGCGTTCGCTAACTGGACGACCGCCGTCCGCATCACCTTCAGCAACGCGACCGTCGCGTGACCGCGCGGTTCGCGCCGGAGAAAGCTCCGGCCGGAACGTCGAACCAGGATCGGCGGGGCGCGCCACCGGCGCCGGCAGCGGCTCGGGCCTGAGGTCAAACGGGCGCGTTTGATGTTTGTTTTGAGCAGCGGCAGCGGCTTCTGCGGCGCGGCGGCGATCCGCTTCAGCTTGAGCAGCGGCTTCGGCCTGTTTGCGCTCTTCAGCCTTGCGCGCCTGCTCCTGCTTCAACTGTTCTTGCTTCGCCCGCTCTTGCCGCTTGGCGTCTTCAGCCTGCTTTTTTTCGGCTTCCAGACGCGCCGCATCGTCAGGTTTCGGTGCAGCGGGCGCCGCAGGCGTTGCGACTTCCGGCTTTTCAGGTTCGACCTTCTTCTCACCTGCAGATTTGAAAATCTCGTCGGCTTTTTTCTTGGCTTCGTCGGCGAGGCGCTTGGTCTCCTCAGCCTTCCGGCGATCGTCGTCGAGTTTCTTGGCGTCTTGAGACTTGGCCGCTGCTTTCGCCGCGGCGTCCTCTTCGCGTTTCTTCTCGGCAATCTTCGCCGCCGCTTCGGCTTCCTGGTCTTTTAACTTCTTGGCGATTTGATCTTCCGCTTGCGGGTTGCCAGGTGGCAGCGATAATTCCTTCACCACAACGCCCTGATATTCCCGGTTTGCACGCGCCAGCCATTCCTGGATGGATGAGAAAAATCCGGTGAACTCGGGCGGCGGCGGAGATTTGCCCGCCTGTTGCGGCAACGCCTCTGGCTGTTTCTGCGGTGGAGCTTCGGACGGAGCGACGGGCGTTGCCGCTGGGGCCGTCACGGCGGGGGCGGTTGGCTGTGCAGGCAGCGCCGGCGGCGCTTGCGGTGTTTCACGCCGCACGGGCGGCACGACGGCGTCGCTGGGCGGGGTTGTTGTTTGCGCCACAGTCCATAGATCGAGCGCTGGCGGCTCGACGAAGCCAACGTCGGGACCGAGCGCCGCGCGCACTGGCGCTGAGGCCACGCTGAGCCCGGCCGAGACGGCCAAAACAAGGCCGACGTAGCGCTTCGCACCAACGCGAGAATATGTCTGTTTTGCCGACAGTTGTCCGGTTCTCATAAGACTGCCTTGGAATGCGCTTTCCACCTAAGCACACATCACCCGGCCGCGCCAAGTCTGCTCGACGCCGGTTTTAGCCGTTGAAAGCTGTAACTTGTCCAGAAATGTGTCGCACATCGCGGCCGGTTTTGGGCTGCCATTTTTGGTTACTATCGATGTGTCACGACACTATGCAAGACTTCTGCTTAGACTGCCGCACGACTCCAGTTCCCGCCTCGCCCCAAGCAGACCCGTTGCATCCACGACCAAGAAAGTTTGAAATGAAGACCAAAAATAACTCTGCCGCCGCGAGTGTCACACTTTCCAAGTCCCGTGTTTCCAGCATCTGCGTTTACTGCGGCTCCGGCACAGGGCTCAGCCCGTCCTATGCCGTTGCCGCCCGCACCCTTGGCAAGGCGCTCGCCGCTGCCAACATCCGCCTCGTCTATGGCGGCGGAAGCCTCGGGCTGATGGGCGAAGTCGCGACATCGGTTCTGAAGGCCGGCGGCAAAGTTACCGGCATCATTCCAGAGTTCCTCGGCTCGAAAGAAAAGATGCTTGAGGCCGTTGATGACCTCATCGTGGTTGAAGACATGCACGTCCGCAAACGCATGATGTTTGAACGCTCGGACGCCTTCGTCGCTCTGCCCGGCGGCATCGGCACGCTTGAGGAACTCGTTGAGCAATTGACGTGGTCGCAGCTTGGCCGCCACGCCAAGCCCATCGTCGTCGCCAACATCGAAGGCTTTTGGACGCCGTTCCTCGATCTCTTGACCCACATGAAGGGCGAGACCTTCATCCGCGCCGGGTTGGACGTGCATTTCGCCGTCGTCGATAGGGCTGACAAGATTGTGCCCGCCGTCCTCGCCGCCGCCCAATACGGCACTATGAACGGCGACCACGCGGTGGTGGCAAAGTTTTAGAGACGTGTCATGCGCATCCTGAAACAAAAGTATCCGCCGCCGCCGGTCGAGGCGCCTCACATCTTCCCAACACGCCACCGCGACAAGCACGGTAAGTCCGTCAGCTTTCCGCTCGGTGCCGAAGTGCTATCGCGCGCGCTGGACGGCATACCGCAGCACGCGATGATTGGCTGTCATTTCATCGTTGCCGATATGGAGCGCCGTCCGGTTAAGCCGCTGGAGCACGTGCTCCACGTCGTCTACAGCAAGCAAATGCGGCAACACCACCACGCGAAGGATGCAGACGAGCACGGCGTGTTAGACCCGCATTGGTCTCTCAGCGTCTTTGCAGTGCCATCGACGCTACGTCACCAGGTCAAAGAGCTGCTGGTGAAGGATTGCATTCCCAACGTTGTCCGCCCCTGGCTGCTCGCCAACGCGGATATCAGCGGACGCACAGGCAGCCGTGCCCTGGCGATCATGTTCGACACTGTCAATGGTCTGCTACTGAACGAGATCAGCGACAACCTGCTGCCAGACCGTCTCTAGGTCTGAGATCCTGTCCATCGCTCGGCCTACCCCCGTTGCACTTCTTCCCCTTCCCTTCTATCAGCGCATATGACCAAGCCACTGCCGCCGTCCGCACCTCCCGTTGCCCGCATCGATCCCGCCAATATCGCGG
>JAYUCQ010000256.1:0-4535 GCA_043740265.1 Hyphomicrobium sp. | reverse complement strand
ATCATGTCAACGCCGGGCGGCTGACGTTGCAGCGGCTTGTGGATTTAACGAGCCACGGTCCGCAGCGGCTGTTTGGTATTCGCGGCAAAGGGCGCATTGCCGTTGGCTATGACGCGGACTTAACGATTGTGGATCTGAAGCGGCGCGAAACGATCCGCAATGGTTGGATCGAAAGCCGCTGCGGCTGGACGCCTTATGACGGCGTGACCGTTACCGGCTGGCCGGTGGGCACCTATGTCAGAGGCCGCAAAGCCATGTGGGATGGGCAGATCGTTGGTGCCGCCAGCGGCGAGCCCGTTGTGTTTCTCGAGGGCTGATCCCGGCCACGCCCCTGGACATGCCCCTGGCGCCACGTGGGTTAACCACTTTGGCACCAGTCTTGCTCCCCTAGGACGACTTCAACCGAGGCGTCCCGAAAATGCTTGCTTCAGCCTTTCAAAAAGCAATCGCCCCGGCCAGCTCACTGACTGGGTCAATGAGTTGGGCCGAGGCGTTTTTAGTCTCAAGTGCCGCAGTGGCTGTGGCGCTGCCGGTAACCGCCGCGCTTTATCTCGTGAAGTCAACTCTCGGGATTAATCTGATGGACGGACCGTCTCCGCTCCACGATCTGCTGTACCAGTTCGTCAGTTAACCTCAGCCGTTGTCTCCATTCTTGGCAGCCTTCGCGATGTTCGATGGCAGCTTATTCAAGACGTGAACCGTTGTGCCGACGCCGGCGATACCTGCGAGATGCGTGACGTTGCCGTTGGTCATGCGAATGCAACCCGACGACGCTGCTGTGCCAATCGTTTTGGAGTCGTTGGTGCCGTGGATACGGTATAGAGAATTGCCAAGATAGAGCGCTACGGCACCCAGCGGATTGCGAATGCCACCGCTCATGTGCTCAGGCAATTCGGGCTTGCGTTCCAGCATTTCGGCTGGCGGGTTCCAATCAGGCCAAGCGACTTTTCTCGAAATCTTTTGGGTGCCTGACCACGTGAAGCCTTCGCGGCCAACGGCGATCGGATATTGGTAAGCGCTGGAAGATGACAGTACGTAGTACAACCTGCGGCCCGCGGTATCGATGACGATGTTGCCTGCACCGTAGCTGTTCGGGAAGGTCACCTTGGGAGGCGCAACCGGCGAAATGTTTGGCTGACCGCCGCCACTCATTTCTGACGGGCCCTTAGCGAGTTTCTTCGCGGGCTTGGAGTCCTGGTCTTCGTCATTGTTTTTAATTTTTGCTTTGGCGGTTGCCTTCGACTTGTTGCCAAAGAACGGCGCCGGCTCAAACTTTTCCGACTTCTGATGCTTTTTGAATTTCTCCGGCATCACGTAGCCGTAGGTGTCATCGAAGGGATGGAAAGCGCTGGCTGGCGCTGTGATGCCGAAGGCCCCTAGTGCAACTGCTGCAATTGTTAGTCTCATCATGACGCTATACCCTGCTGTTAATAAAGCTTGTGAGGCTCAATTAACTACAGTCGAGAGCTTTGACCAACCCCTATACCGCTTATGGTTACCAAAGCCGAGGGCTGCAAAGCCGGTTTGAATTCCGGCGAATTTGCGGCACGTATCATGGCCAATGATAAGCCTGAAAGGCGCGCGGATTTCTGCAATTCGGATTTATGCCGCGTTTTCACGAGCTTGGCGGCAATGGCCCAAGGCATAGATCGTCTGGTTGTGTGAACAGTGCCGGCCGCGGCCTAAAGTGCAGCAGCGGCTCTGGATAGAAGTGCCGAGTGGCAATGCCGCAGGTGAGGCGCGTCAAAATCGCCAATCTCTGGAATGCGAAGTTGTTGGGGTCAGTTGGCAAAAGCTGTTACCTGCACCACGCTCTCGACCACGCCCGCAGGGAGGCGCTTTATTGGCATTGTCCAATTGAGATGCTTAGACTTTTTCATCGCCATCCTTGCGATTGGCAACACCTGTGCCTTCGCCATAGACAATGCGGCGAACGGCTACTACCACTGGTTCAGGGTTTGTACAGGCGACTCGGACTTGGCATGTCAGCAGTTCGACTACGCAGGGGCAGATGGACTTTATTCCCAACCCAATCATCATCCCCGTCGGCATTCTCGTTGGTATTTTGATCGCCGCGCCCGTCGGCCCCGTCAATGTGCTTTGCATTCAGCGCGCGGTCGAACGCGGCTTTTGGGGCGGGATCGCCGCTGGCATCGGCTCAGTCATGGGCGATGGACTGATTGCGCTTTGCGCGGGAATGGGCGTCGGCACCGTCTCCGGCGCGATCCAGTCAAATCGTGCGTTCATTCAGGGCGTTGGCGGATTGGCTCTCATCGCATTTGGCATGAAGCTCTATACGACCGTACCGCGGATTAGAATGACATCAGACGCCGATGCCGGGAAAGCGCGGCTTCGTGATTTCGCCTGGGATATTCCGCAGACCTTTTTTCTGACGATCACAAATCCTGGTGCCGTGCTTGGTCTCTTTGCAGTTTTTGGCGGCGTCAGCACGTTTGTCGAGGTGCACTCTGCGATCGACGTACTTTTCATGGTCGCGGCGATTATGGCGGGCAGCATGCTGTGGTGGATTGGCTTATCCAACCTCATTTCGCGCTACCGCCACCTGATCGATGGCACCAGGCTGCGCCAGATCAACCGCGTTGCTGGCGTGCTTCTGGGCGGTTTCGGTGCCGTGTTACTGTTAGAAATTGCCTATAAAGGCGGACGCTTTTGACCGGTCGCGAGCCGTCTATTGGTCGCGCCGTGCCAAAGTAAATTCGCCTTCTCCGATGCGCTTTTCAAGACCGCGCGTCAGCAGCACAACAGCATCTTCCCCATAAATGGCGACAAGATCTGTCAGTGCGGTGAAAAGTGCGGCGTAAGCCATCTGCTGGGGTTGGACGCCGGTATCGACACCTTCATCCCAAGCCGCCAGGATGAGATCGAGTGCCTTCAGATTAGGGTTTTCAGTATCGAACTCTTCAAAACATTGCATCAAGTCCCCGCCCTCTCATATGGCCGTCAAACGAAACCATTTGGCACCCATGCCGCCATTCAATCGTTGTGGCGTAGCACAGGACAAAACAAAAGGTCGCTGCTGCAACAATTCACAGTAAATCGCAGCGACTTCCGGTAGGCGCCTAGGGCGCACTTTTAGTCAGCCCTTCGGAGATCTGCGTTCCTTCGGTGAGAAAGCGCGTAATCGCGGTTTGAGCCGATGGACTGCAGGTATTGTAGGTCCGGCTGTAGCTGCGATACCCCTGATTGAACGCACGAGCCAATTTGGCCCGCCGCAGTGCCGAGCTTCCCTCCGCGTCCGTCAAGTCGCGCATCCGGTCACGCCAGTATTGACCCTCGTTGGCACCGCATAGTTCGCGCAGATAGTGAACTGCCCCCAAAATTTCGGACAACCTCAGAAGCCTATCGTCGTAGGGCTTTACGTCTGAGGCAGCGATTGCCGGTGCCGTCACGGCCATAACGAAAGAGAAAACAACAACCTTTGCCGTGCCTTTGGCTCGGTTGCTGAAGCTGGTTTGCGGGCTGGTCGTGCCAACGGTCATATCTAGGTCCATAGCGTCAATTCTTGGCATTCGCACGGCATCACCCCATAGTGAATTGCTGGAGCGACCGCCGGAGACGCCGCATGTGTTCCCGTTACAGTCTGACATCACCCCCTGAGGCAGTGCGCAAGCTCTTTCAATGCGGTGGGTCAGAAGATTTTCCGCCCCGGTACAACATCGCGCCGACAGATCCCGCGGTCATCGTGCGATCGGACACCCGCCAGCAACGAGAGTTGTATCTTGTGCGCTGGGGATTGATACCGCCGTGGGTTAAGGATCCCCGGGATTTCGCAACCCTGATCAACGCCCGTTCCGAGACTGCTGCCGAGAAGCCGTCCTTCCGGGGCGCGCTGCGGCATCGCCGTTGCCTCGTCCCAACCGATGGATTTTATGAATGGACCGGCCGCCCAGGATCAAAGCAACCGCACCTGATCCGGATGAAAAGCCGGTCGCTTTTTGCGTTCGCTGGCCTGTGGGAGCATTGGCTCGGTGCCGACGGCAGCGAACTGGAAACGATGGCCATCCTGACAACCTCAGCCAATGAGGACATGGCCCACCTGCACGACCGGATGCCGGTTATCTTTGAGCCCAGCGACTTCGAACAATGGCTGGATTGCAGCTCTGGGTCCGCCGGACACATCGCTGATCTGCTACGCCCGCTGAGAGCCGGCTTGATCGAAACCCTCGCCGTCAATCCGAAGCTCAACAATCCCCGTGCAGAGGGACCTGATCTGCAGGCACCAGCGACACTTCGTTAACGGCTTCGGCGTATCGCGGTTGGGATCGCCTTGAAGGGCTGATTCGCGTCTGAAGGTCCGGAAACAGAGTGTTTTGCCAAACCGTGGCGTCTTTGGGCCTCGATATCGTTGTTCTGAGCGGCTGCAAGCTCTCGCGGCCCGCCCAAATTGACGTTATTCTGTAAAAGTCAAGAGGCCGCCGTTTTCGCACGTTAAAGCGTAGCAGCCGAACCGACGAAATGTGAACCATCGCTGCGTCTTGAGTGCCATCGGTTCGCATCATGCAACAGCGGCCCTG
>JAYUCQ010000255.1:0-4536 GCA_043740265.1 Hyphomicrobium sp. | reverse complement strand
CGCACCACTGGGCATGGAAATCGACAAGCACGGGCTCGGTTGATTTCAGAACTTCCTGGTCGAAACTGGCGTCCGTGACGGCGCTGGCCATGATGAATTTTCTCCATGAAGACCAATGCCATGCGCAAAGGTCCGGTTTTTGGCGATGTCTCAATTGCCGGGGTTTTGTGTTCGGAGCAGGAACGTAGGTATCGGCCCCTGTAACGTCAAGGGCCGCCCGCCTTTAGGCTGCCCACTACAGATCGGCCGTATCGAGTTTCCACAGCCGCGCGCCATAGTCGCGGAGAAGTTCTGCCGGTATTTCCATCAATCGCGGCCCGTCCGTCCACAGAAGCGCGGCGCGGAGCCTGCGTCCCGGATAAATCTCCTGCAATGCGAGGGCGTATGCGGCAAGCTGATACAAGTAGGCGGGCGCGACGCCGTGAAGCTCTAGAGGCGGCGGGCGGTTGGTCTTGTAGTCGATGATCATCACCTCGCTCTCGGTGACGAGGATACGGTCGATCTGTCCGGACAGCCGGAGCGCGGGGCCCTTGCCGTTGGGGGGCAGCAGCATGGCAGAGATTGGAACCTCGGCGCGGCTGGCGCTGGAAAACAGCGGCGCGAAGTCTGTGCTGTTGAGAATGGCCAGTGTCTCAAGGACGATGCTTAAGCGGGCTTTGGCGGAGAGCGCCGCACCGCGCCGGGTGACAAAGCCGGTTGCGCCGGCTTTGCGTTGGGCTTCAGAGAGTTCTGGCAGGTATTGCAAAAGCGCATGTGTGATCGTACCGCGCAAAAAGCGATTGTCTTTGGCAAGCGTTGATGGCGACGGGAGGCCGCGGTCGCTGGCAGGATCTGTTGTCGCGCGGGGAGCGACGAGCGGCTCGCCTTCATGATCCGGCGCATAGGGTTCAAGCCGCGATGGTGCAAGCGGTACCGACAATTGTGGTTCAAGGGCGGCTCGGCGGGTTGCGAACGGCGGCAATGGCTGTGATGTCACGGCATCTGCGCTTGCGGCTTTTGCAGTTTCCGGCGGAACGGATTGCGCCGTCTCGTTGCGCCACGCGGCTGTGCCGTCGCTCAAAGTGACTTGTTTGAAGCCTGGCTGCAGGCTGTTCGAAATGATGTCGTACCAGCAGTCTTTGGCGCGTCCGCTTTTGCCTTCGAAACCGCTGACGTAAAGCCGGTCGCGGGCGCGTGTCATCGCGACATAGAGCAGGCGATTGCGTTCTTCGTGTTCGCGCGCGGCCTTGGCGGTTGTTGCTGTTTGCACTGGTGCGAGTTTTGACGATCCCTTCACCTGCCAGATGACGGGCGGCGGCGTAGCGGATGGGCGGGGCGCATCGGGCAGTTTCAATAGCCGCGTGCCCGCGCCATCACCCGACATGGTGGTGCAGGTGTCGGGCAGGAATACGATGGGTGCCTCAAGCCCTTTGGCACCGTGCACCGTCATGACCCGAACCTCGTCGCGGGCGTGGTCCATGTCGCGCTTCACTTCGCGGTCGGCGGCACGCAGGTGAGCGAGGAAACCTGTGAGTGAAGGTGGATAGGAGTCGTCGTAGGCCAGCGCCATGTCGAGGAATTCATCGATGGCGTCGGCAGCTTCCGGGCCAAGACGATGCAACATCTGACTGCGCGCGCCGTCGCGGTCGAGGACGGTTGAAAAGAATTCAAACGGCGGTGTGAAGTCGGCCTTGGCGCGCCAGCGCTTCAAGGTCTCGGCGGCAGGCTTATAGTGTGATGTTGTCCCAGTGGCGGCGAGGAAAGCGCGCCACAGCGTTCCTTTCCGGCCATGCGCAACCTTGAGCAAATCGTCATCATTGAAATTAAACAGCGGGCCCTTGAGCACCGTTGCCAGTGCCAAGTCATCCTCCGGCAGTGTTAGAAAATCGCCGAGGGCGAGAAGGTCCAAAACGGCAATTTGTGCCGTCAAGGCGATGCGATCTGATCCGGCGACGGGAATGCCGCGGGCTTTCAAGGCTGCAACCATCGGCACGGCGAAGGGATTGCGTTTGCGCACAAGGATGAGAATGTCGCCGGCGCGGATTGGGCGGTTTTCAGATGTCAGAACCTCGCCGTTTTTAAGCCAGCCTTCGATTGTTGCAGCAATGCGGCCGGCCAGACGATTGGCGGGCGCGCTCTCGGTAACTT
Source organism: Hyphomicrobium sp. (assembly GCA_043740265.1). Classification (GTDB taxonomy): domain Bacteria; phylum Pseudomonadota; class Alphaproteobacteria; order Rhizobiales; family Hyphomicrobiaceae; genus Hyphomicrobium_B. The sequence continues at coordinate 2,409 of JAYUCQ010000255.1, read as the reverse complement.
CATCCAACGGTGACCACGGACTTGACGGCGCGGCTTCGCTTGGCCTTTCCGTGGGCCATATCTCGACGAGGCCGGCGTGACCAAAGCGGCTGGCGATATGCTCGATGGGTTTGGTGCCAGAGTTAAGGCCCGGCGTGGTGTCGCTGTTTGAGAACACCGCATCAACGGCGTCGAGAACCGGCTGCACGGTTCGAAATGAAAGGTTGAAATGCAAAGGCCGCCACTGCGCTTTGGCGTTGAGCGTCATGGCTTTCATGCGCGCACCGACTTCAGCGAATTTCTCCGGTGCCGCGCCTTGGAACGAGTAGATCGATTGTTTTTCGTCGCCGACGGCGAAGACAGTTCGGGCCGCGTCGCGCGCGCCGGTGCCGGAGAAAAATTCGCGCCCCAAGGCTTCGATGATGGCCCATTGTTCAGGGCTCGTATCCTGGGCCTCATCGACAAGGATGTGATCGAGCCCGCCGTCGAGTTTGTAGAGAACCCATTCGGCCTGATCGGAGGTGTTGAGCAGGGACGTGGTTTTTAGAATGAGATCGTCGAAATCAAGCGCGCCGGACGACGCTTTGGCGTCCGTGTAGCGCTGCAAAACGGCGCCAGCGAGCCGGTAGAGCGCAGCGGTTGCTTCAACTAGGTCAAGCGCCTTAAGTTCCGCCGTCAGGTCGAAGCAGCGGCCTTGCGCCGTTTGCGCGACGACGAGGAGATCGCCGCGGGCTTCGCCGAGAGCTTTGCTCATGAGGCTGGCGCGTTTTCCTTCGCCATTTCCGGTGAGGAGATAGTCGGCAAGCGTTGCACCGCGCTGAGCGGCATCCGATTGCTGCTGCGCTTTGGTGAGGAGTGCGCTGTGTTTGACATCGGTAATTCCGCCGCCGGCAAGATGATCGCGAAGTCCGGTCAATTGGCTTTGCGAGAAAAGCGCGGCGCGCTCGGTTTCAATTTGCGCGGCCGTTACATTTGGCCGGACACCGAAGGTTTGGCGCAAATAAACTTCGGCAGCGGCGAAATCGGCTGACTTACCGGCAAGGTCGAACCGCGCTGCAGCGTCCAGCCACGAGCGTTCGGCTATGGCCTTCGACAACAGTTCATCAAAATTGGAATCTGATGCGTAACGGATCGCCGTCGTGAGAGCTTTGCCGAGGGCGCCCGTGGCGTGGCCGGTGGCTTCAAGCAGGGTGGCGTTGATCGCCCGGGACTTGAGCTCGCGGCCTTTGTCGTCATCCAAGATTTTGAAACCTGGCGGAACGTTCGCCTCCAATGGAAAACGCTGCAGCAAGCGCTCCGCAAAGGCATGGATCGTTTGAATTTTGAGGCCGCCCGGCGTTTCGATGGCTTTCGTGAACAGCGTGCGAGCGAAGTCGCTTTGCGCGGGCGTCGGATCGCGACCGAGGATGTCGCGCAGCATCGGCGTCAGCGTGGCGTCCGTTGCCGTTACCCAGAGGCCGAGCTTTTCGAAAATGCGCTTCGACATTTCGGCGGCTGCGGCTTTGGTATAGGTGAGGCACAAAATCCGCTCAGGTGGCGTGCCACACATCAGAATGCGCAAAACCCGTAGTGTCAAAACGTGGGTCTTGCCGGTGCCGGCGTTGGCGTTGACCCAGACGGAAGCTTGCGGATCAGAGGCGTCAGCTTGATCGCGATGGGTTTTTATGCGGGCGGCTTCGATGCCGCTGGTGGCGCGGGTCATGACGTCACCTCATCTTCGGCATGTGCCGACCATTCGGCAACGCGGGCAAGATGGGCGTAGTCATCGTAGTCGTAGCGGAAGCCTGGGCGGCGCACGGCGCGATAGGGCGTCGCCTCGTTGTCGTAGAGCGCGACGAGGTCAGCGAGGCCCTTGAGGGCTTTGGCCGCGAGCGCCTTGATGTCATCGGTGTTGATGCGCTTGTCTTCGCCCGGTGGCTCGCCACCCGAGGCGCGGATATATCTCAATACGGCAACGTCGCGGCCGGACAGTTCCGGAAAGCCGATGTCGCCAAGCGCAATCGCGGCTTCGAGCGGAAGTTGCGGGGCGATGGTATCTTTAACTGCGGCATCGGAGGGAATGGCTCCGGTCTTGTAATCCGTGATGATGAGGCCTTGCGCACCGTCGTCAATGCGATCGGCGCGCGCTGTGAGCGTGAAGGGGCCACCCGGTGCGTCAATGATGAGGCTGCCGGAAATTTCGGAGACGACGCGCGATACGCCCTCACGGCGGCCGGCTTCGGTTGCCGCAAACCAAATCAGAAAACGTTCGAGGCGGGGCATCCAGAAGGCGGCAACGCGCGGGTGCCCGGTCAAATCAGAGAGCAGGTCGCGGGCGATGTGCGATACGGCGCCGAGCGTATCAGCGGGAAGATGCGTCGGGTGCAGAATCGCAAATTTTGACAGCACGTCGTGCACCAATGCGCCACGCAGACTTTGGTCAGGTGCCAT
>JAYUCQ010000254.1:0-1827 GCA_043740265.1 Hyphomicrobium sp. | reverse complement strand
CGCATGGGCAGGCGATGATCAGAACCGACACGGCCGCAATCAGGGCATACGAGAACCTAGGCTCCGGCCCAAACATCATCCACGCGAGAAAGGCGAGCACGGCCACGACAATGACGAGCGGCACAAACCAACCGGCCACCTGGTCCGCCATGCGTTGGATCGGCGCCCGGCTCCGTTGCGCGTTGGCGACCATCTGAACGATCTGAGCCAGCATCGTGTCGCGACCGACCTTATCGGCGCGCATGACGAAGCTGCCGGTCGTGTTTATAGTTCCGCCGATAACCTTTGAACCTGTTGTCTTACTGACGGGCAAGGACTCGCCGGTCACCATCGACTCATCGACGGCGCTTTTTCCCTCTACAACTTCGCCATCCACGGGAACGCGTTCGCCTGGGCGCACACGCAAGCGATCTCCAACCGTCACGGACTCGAGATCAACCTCCTGCTCGGTCCCGTCCGCACCTAAGCGGCGCGCCGTTTTAGGAGCGAGGTTCAAAAGCGCTCGGATGGCGCCACCGGTCTGCTCCCGCGCCCGCAATTCCAGTACCTGCCCGAGAAGCACCAGAACCGTAATCACTGCAGCCGCTTCGAAGTAGACGGCAACGGCGCCATCGGCGCTGCGTAAGGCCGGCGGAAAAAGCCCCGGAAAAAGCGTTGCAACGACGCTGTAAATCCAGGCGACGCCCGTACCGAGCGCGATCAGCGTAAACATGTTGAGGTTACGGGTGACGAGCGACTGCCAGCCGCGCTCGAAGAACGGCCATCCGGCCCAGAGCACGACAGGCGTGGCCAGTACGAACTGCAGCCAGTTCGATGTGGTCTGGTTGATGAAGCTGTGAAGGGCGCCGAAGTGGCCGCCCATTTCCAGAATGACCACCGGCACGCTGAGCGCCAGACCGAGCCAGAAGCGCCTCGACATATCTTTGAGTTCGGCATTGGGTTGCGCCTCGGCGGTGGCCAGTTCGGGCTCAAGGGCCATTCCGCAGATCGGACACGCGCCAGGCCCTACTTGACGAATCTCTGGATGCATCGGGCAAGTGTAGATTGTGCCCTCAGGAACCGGCGTCGTCGAAGATTCAGAGGCCTCCAGATATTTCGCCGGATCAGCGATAAACTTGGCGCGGCAGCCTGCTGAACAGAAATAATATGTGCGGCCCGCATACTCCGCTTGGTGCTTCGCGGTGTGGGGATCGACATCCATGCCGCAAACGGGGTCCTTCGTCGTTTGGGCCGTCGCGTCAATGTTTTTTTCCTTTTGACCGCAGCAGCGATGAGCCTTCTGTTGCTCATCCTCTGCGTGCGTTGCGTGATTTGGCGGCATAGCTATTCTCCGACGCGAGCCTTGATACCCTGCAGGGGTATTTCAGGTTGACAAGTATACCCCCAAAGGGTATCTGTCAAGGGATGCACAATCAGATGAAATCGTCGTGTTTGAGACGCTTGAGCCGCATTGAAGGCCAGGTGCGCGGTCTCGCCAAGATGGTTGAGGAGGATCGCTACTGCATTGACGTCGTCACGCAGATTTCGGCAGTGCGCGCCGCCTTGCGCCGCGTTGAAGAGGAAGTGCTTCGCGACCACGTCTCACATTGTGTTGAGCATGCCATCACAAGCGGCAGCGCGGCGGAGCAACGCCGGAAAGTAAAAGAGCTGATGGACGTTCTTGAACGAGCCAATCGCTGACCTAGGGGCCGGCAGCTGAGCGGCACGCAACGATCCGCGTCGGTATTATCAGTATCCATGATGCGAGAAGAAATGCTGATGGTGGCCGAAGTCGATGTGCCCGCCGTGGTGACCAATACTAAAGTGGCCGACATGATGACCCCCGGC